>CAYOVC010000042.1:0-12599 GCA_964407305.1 uncultured Bacteroidaceae bacterium
AAGAAACAATTAACCCGGTTCTTTTTTACACCAAATGCAGGCGAAATTATATTTTTTTTATAAATCTAAATTTTTTTATTATGGCAGTATTGGTTATTTTTTATCTGGCACTCATTGTATTAATGCTGGTGAGTTCCTGGAAGGTTTTTACAAAAGCCGGTAAACCCGGATGGGCGATTTTGATTCCTATTTACAACATCATTGTATTGCTTGAAATTGTAGGTAAGCCTTGGTGGTTCCTGTTTCTTATGCTTATCCCGATTGTAAACTTTGTTATTATGGTGTGGGTAACCAATTTATTATCCTTGAGTTTTGGAAAGGATGTAGGATTTACGATTGGATTGATTTTACTGGGACCGATATTTGTTCCGATACTTGGACTTGGAAAGTCAGAATACAAAGGGCCTGCAGGTGCAGTGACCAAAGCATAGTTATTCTGCAGCGTATTAAAAAAGGCCATTTGTACGCGTACAAATGGCCTTTTTTCGGTAAACCGATCTGCTATTCTGGAGAAATTGCCTCAACCGGGCAGACATCGGCACACGCACCACAGTCGGTACAGAGTTCAGGATCAATTACATAAATATCACCCTCACTGATTGCATCAACCGGGCATTCATCGATACAACTGCCACAGGCAGTACAATCGTCACTAATTACATAAGCCATTTTAAATATTTTTTATTGAATTAACCAGTGCAAAATTATAGTCATTTTCGATATTTCTATCATTGTCAAAGTGTTTCTTACTTATTTATAATTGTTCTAAAAAATGAACGGTATTATTATTTCCGAAACCTGAGCAGTTGTATTGCGAGCCATGCAAGCATTGACATTCCTGTTTTAAGGGCCCTGTCGTCTGCGATGAATTTACCGCTGTGCAATGGATACACCTTTCCGGTGCCGGGGGGTTGAACTCCGAACCGGTAAAGCATCGCGGGGTACTTTTGTGCGTACCAGGCGAAATCCTCGGCAGTCATCCTGATATCCATATCGGTTACATGCTCTTCTCCGAGCAGTTCAACAGCAAATTTCCTGGACCGGATCGTGAGCTCCGGATCATTTTTCAATGCCGGGTAACCCGGCCGGATATCCAATTCAACCGATCCTCCCATTTCCGATGCGATATCTTCTGTGATCTTTTCAATTAATTGATGCGCATCTTTGCGCCATTTTTCATCCATTGTACGGAAGGTCCCTTCCAGCCTGACCTCATCGGGAATGACATTCATGGCGCCATCGGCCATTACCTTACCAAAAGCAAGCACTGTGGGAACCCCAATGGCTGTGTGTTGGTTGATCTTTTCTTTGAGCGATATCAGAATCTGTGAGGCGATTAAAATGGGATCGATGATGTTATGTGGCAGGGCCGCATGTCCGCCCCTGCCTTTAACGGTGATGTAAATCTCATCGCTTGAGGCCATATAGGGGCCCGCCCTGAAACCGACCATTCCTGTTTTCATCTCAGGGAGTACATGTTGTGCAATGATCATGTCTGGACGAACCTGGTCAAAGAGTCCCTCTTCAAGCATCAGTTTTGCCCCACCGGGGAGCATCTCCTCACCCGGCTGAAACACACAGAGTACCTTTCCCGGAAAATGATCTTTCATATCGTTCAGGATACGGATGGCACCAAGCAGGCTTGCCATATGCATATCGTGTCCGCAGGCGTGCATGGTTTTCTGATGGACTGAGGCAAAATTGAGTCCGCTCTGCTCCTGAATTGGCAGGGCATCCATATCCGATCTCAGGGCGATCACCGGATGGTCACCGCCACTTCCATCGATAGAGGCAAGAATTCCATTCTCAACAAAGGGGTAAGTATAGGAAATGTTCCAACTTTTCAGCAGTTCCCTGATGTACTCCGATGTCTTTTTTTCCCTGAAGGAGCGTTCGGGGTATTGATGCAGGTGCCTGCGAATGCGGATCACCTCTTCCAGGTATTTATCACTGTGTTTATGTAGCAAATCTTTTATATCCATATCGATTAAAAGTCGAGACTCAAAGAGAGGTAGAATACCCTCGGTTGTACCTGCATGTTTTCTACACCCCATGCCCAGTCGAGTCTGATAAAATATCCAAAAAGTTGTGCTCTTACTCCTGCTCCAAAGCCTGCAACGATGGGTGACCGGTTGGAGTTGATCGTAACAACAACTGGTGTGCCCGGAGCAGGGTTGTTTGGTATCACTTCAGTGTCCCACGGGTTTTCACCGGTAAACGGATGCAGGCCGGTCCAGGCGGAACCGATATCGCCAAATCCGACGATCTGGAAGTTGTTAAAAAAGGCTGAGCCCAGGGGGTGATTGGCAAAGTACCGAAATATCGGCCACCGGATCTCTGAATTGATCAGGGCGAAGTGACTTCCGTTCCTGATATTCTGTGAGAAGCCGCGCATATTGGTTGCAATGGCCTGGTAGGAATAGTTCCTGGAGTAATCGATATCCACCGATTGGTCGAATGTGGGTGTTCTGAGCTGCAGCAGGTTGGTCCAGTTATCGACACCTCCCAGGTAGTATATGAGTGGACTCCGGCCGAAAGAGGCGCTTGCAGCAAACCTGTTGGCCCAGATCAGCGATCGGTGGATCCTGGTGTAGTGCCTGAAGTCTCCTCCCAGGACATATAGATCCGATGCACTTGCGTTGACCTGCCGGTAAGCTTCCCCGAACAGTTTGAAGCGCGTTCCCTCGTTAAGATTTAAACCGAGGTTGCGGGTATTGTCGAAAATGAGCTCCAGCTTTACGCCACCCCATACCTTGAGAATATTCTCTTCAGCGAGATTGGCTATGTCGGTGGCAAGAAAGATGGAGTTGTCGTGCCGGAAAGATGCGGTGCCTTTGAGTGCCAGTACCTGACTAAAAGGATATTTAACAGATCCCAGCAGTTGATGGGAGAGTGTTTTGACCAGTGAATTTTCGAACTGGTTGTTGATCACCTGCCGGTGGAAGATGGCCTGCTGATCAAGTCGTTTGCTGAGGTTCTCGAAACTCAGCAGGTATTCATTGCTGTTAAAATCGGATGAGAATCTGACCCCGCCCACCAAACGGTAGTCTTCGAACAGATCGTTGGCGCCCACCTTGAAAAGCAGGTTGAAGCCGGGATTGAAATAGAAAGCGTTTCCGGTGAAGGGCTGGTAGGAAGCGTTCAGGAAACTATAGTCGATCTGGTTGATCAGTTTATCGGGATAGAAGGTGGTGCGGTAATCGATATATACCTTTTCCTTCTCAGCTTCATCGTCAAGCACCAATGAGATCCCGCGATCCCGAAGCTGTTCGTTGTGGTATTTTACCTTCTCCCTTTCAAAGATGTAGTTGTTGATGTTGATCCTGAACTCCTGTAGTTGTATGGTATCGCCATTGATTATCAGACTGTTATCGGCAATATCATTCAGTGATATCACTTTCTGTTCAACATGGTGCAGGGAGTCCTCCTGCTCCAGTCTTTCAACGTAACGGTTCCTGTACTCTGTCTTTTCCAACTCCTCTCCGAAACGTTTGGACAGGTCAACCGGGTAGTTGTAGAGGTTGTATTTCCCATCATGGTAGATTACTTTGGTCATATCATCCGAAAGTGGATTCACATCCATATCGATAATGTTCCTGTTGTAATTGGTGATCGGATAGCTGTTTGCAAAGTAGCGGTAATGTATGGTGGTGTCGATGAATGCAATGGTGCTGTCATATTCCGCGAAGTACTGGTTGTAGATACCATTTTTATCGCTGAGGTAAATGAACCTGTCACCTCCCATGTACTCCGGTTTCATGTGGTTGATATAATCACCCTCGGAAATTTCTCTCAGTACCGGGTTCCTGGTATTGTAATCGTAGATAAATACAGAGGATGCCGTTGTTGTGTTATTCGGGGGTTCATTCCCCTTTGCATAGAGTGTATCGTACCTCCGGTTGGAGGTGAAAGATACCTGGTTCATGCCATTGATGAAGCGCGGATGAAAATCATCTGCCAGGTCATTGGTGATCCGTTCGCTGGTGGCAGAGGCAAGGTCGTATACATAAATATCGGTCTGACCATTGTGAACGGCGGAAAAGACGATTTTTCTGCGGTCGGGGGAGAAATTCATATCAAGCACCTTTTCAAAGAAGAACAGAGTCCTGCTGGTTAGCTCATCTGTTGTAACGTTGTAGAAATGAAGCAGCAAGATGCCTTTTTCTTCTGTTATGAATCCAAGTATTTCGCTGGAGGGGTGCCACGCAGTAACAGGGTAGGAGTCGTCGATCTCCTGGTCGAGCTTATGGCCGCGGCGGTAGATTCTGTTCTTTTTCTCCGTCTCATTGTCGTAGATCCATAGTTTGTATTTCCCTTTCTGGTTGGTAACATAGGAGATGTATTTGCCGTCCGGACTGATCCGCGGACGCTGAATGAGGGTTTCTTTTTTTGGCTTGATCAACCTGTAGGCTCTTTCGGGGAACTCTCCCTTCTCATCAGCGGAGATGTACATGCCGAGATAGTAAGATGACCAGTCGGCCGAGATCTCCTTCAGTTTTTGTCCGAGCACATACAGGAATCCGTCATTGGCGCTTTTATTGACTTTGGTCATATACAGAATGCTGGGAATGATGGAGGCACCGTACAGATCGGCAATGTACTTCCAAAGGGAGTGACCCGCATACACCGCATCATCATCGGTGAGGGTTACCAGTTTATCGAATTTTCCTGAATTGATACCGTCCTTTACCCTGTTCTCAATGGTGTAGTCCCACGGATTGGCAACAAAGGAGATGAGTCCCTTTACATACCAGTCGGGCAGGTTGATCGTAGTTGTATTGGCAACATTGGAGACGAGGTTGTTCCCAAACATGAACTCGTTGATCAGCACTTCGGCAATCGCTGCCCTGATCTGTCTTTCAAATTCGACATGGTCGCCCTGGAAGAAAAGGGCCACCTTGTTCTGGATGATCTCTGTTGTTCCGCCTGTGTTATAGTCTTCGTCTTCGGCTGAAAGTCCGATATTACTTTGCCTGAAGTCAGACATTTTGTTATAGCAGATAAAGATCAGTCGCTGTTCAATGTCATAGTCAAAAAATCTTTCGATGAGGGGCAGCTCCTTTTCCACAAAATCGGCCACATAGAGGGAGAGGTCACCTCCCTCCTCGTAGGAATAGACATCAAATCGCTCGAACCTGTAAAATTTCCAGTAGTTATCGCTAAACTGCACCCGGTTCTTACCAAAGGTCATCTGCATTCCGTTGTAGAACTGACCATGGAGGGAAAGTGTGCCGGTTAACAACAGCAGGATCACAGGTAAATATGTGATAAGTCTGCCCAAACTCAATAGATTTTCAGATAATCGTTAAAAATAAACAATATTCACGACAATAAGGTTGATGTCATTGGTCCGGTTTTTGAATAAAAAAAAGAAAATGGCATGAATGCAACCTTTTAAGTGTTTAAAACGTTAAATTTGTGGTCATTGTTATAATAATTAGAGGTAAAACGTAATAAGCTGACAGAGATGATGAGAAATGTTGTTACAGTTTTTTTGGTTATGGTTTTTTCATATGTGGGATTTGCACAAACTAAAGTTCCAAATTTGTCATTTGAGAAGCAGATTCATGATTTTGGAACCATGAAGGAGGAGGATGGTACAGCCACCTATAATTTTAAATTTGTAAATACGGGAGGATCCCCGTTGATCATCCAGAATGTGAGGGCAACATGCGGTTGCACAGCGCCCAGCTGGACCAGGGAACCCGTTCCTCCGGGAGGAAGCGGATTTGTTGCTGCAACTTACAATCCCGCCGGCAGGCCGGGTGCCTTTTCGAAATACCTGTATGTCAATTCGAACTCCGAACAGGGATCCATCAGGCTCACCATCAAGGGTGAGGTCACACCCAAGCCGCGCACCATTGAAGATGAGTACAGGTACAGCATGGGGGGTCTGCGTCTGAAAGCAAATCACCTTGCATTCGGGAACATAAATAACACCTCGAAAAAGGATTACCGGCTGGAGATCATAAATAATAGTGACAAGCAGATCAGTCTCGGTTTTCAGCGGGTGCCGGGACACCTGGATATTAAGTTTGTGCCAGCGGTGCTGCAGCCAAAACAGAAAGGATATATCGTTGCGAATTATGATGCCTCCGAAAAAAATGACTGGGGTATGTTGATCGATCGGGTGAATGTTACGGTAGATGGTGTTTATGACAGAAGCTACAGCCTAGTCATCTCAGCCAATATCGTGGAGGATTTTTCCTCTATTTCTGCTGAAGAGCTTTCCAAAGCGCCGGTAGCAACTGTAGATAACCCCGAGGTGAGTTTTGGAAAGATGAACCAGAGTGAAAAATTTGAGCATGAATTCGTGTTGAGCAATTCCGGAAAATCCACATTGTTTATACGTAAAATCAGGTCATCCTGCGGCTGCACAGCCGCCAAGCCCGAAAAGATGGCAATTGAACCGGGCGACAGCGTAAAGATCAGGACAGTTTTTAATTCTGCGGGAAAACGGGGCAACCAAAACCAGAATATTACCATTATTACCAACGATCCCAAAAGGAGCAATGTGGTTCTCAGGATCAAAGGGGAAGTAGTGACCAG
This sequence comes from uncultured Bacteroidaceae bacterium, assembly GCA_964407305.1. Classification (GTDB taxonomy): domain Bacteria; phylum Bacteroidota; class Bacteroidia; order Bacteroidales; genus M55B112. Next base: position 6,550 of record CAYOVC010000042.1, read on the forward strand.
TTAAATTGCTACATCAATAGAGTCCATATCTATTCCTGGCTCGGTTGTTATCCACCATCAGGAGCGGAGAGCAGTCTGCAGAAATTTCTTATATTTGTTCTATGGACGAGCTCCTGTTCAGATCCTAATTAATACCTTGTGATATGCGTAAATACTCCTTTTTTAACAGGGACATCAGTTGGTTGTCATTCAATTACAGGGTATTGGAGGAGGCGATGGACAGGTCGTTGCCATTGTATGAAAGAATCAAGTTCCTGGCGATCTATTCCAACAACATGGAGGAGTTTTACTCCGTTAGGGTGAGCTACTATAAGCAAATGCTTCGGCAACAGGAGCGCTTCCCCAACCAGATCAGCCGCGTTCAGCCGGCAAAAATCATCCACCAGATCAATGAAGCTGTTTCTGAGCAGCAGGTTGTTTTTCACCGGGTGTTCGAGGAGGAGATCGTTCCCGAACTTCGAAAGAATAATATTTATATTGTCGACAGCAAAGTTGAGCTTACCGAGGGTGAGAAAAATGAGTTGAAAGAGCTGTTTTTTATTGAGGTGTTGACGCAGATACAGCCGATATTGTTGATCAAGCAGCGTATCAGACCCTTTTTGCAGACAGGCAATGTTTACCTTGCCCTTCACATGGTTATCAAAGATAAGGTGAATAAAAAAATCGGGAAGCGCAGGGAGCAATATGGGATCATCAAGGTACCCCTCGACAGGAACCTGCCCAGGTTTATAGAGCTTCAGAGAGATGATGACAAGCATAAGATCATTTTTCTGGAGGACCTGATCATGCGACATGTTGATGCAATATTTCCGGGTTACATCATAAAGAATTACTATTCGATCAAGCTGACAAGGGATGCCGACCTGGAGTACGACGATTATGAAGGGGAAGATCTGATCGAGGTTATTGAGGACCTTCGCAAGCACCGATCCCTGGGAAAACCCAATAGGTTTCAGTACGACAGGAACATCCCCGAACGGATGCTGGATTACCTGAGGAAGACCTTTTACCTGGGGGATGATATTCTTGTGAAGGGTGGGAGCAGACATAATTTCAGGGACTTCTTCTCATTTCCTAACCCGCGGAGTCCGGAGCTTGAGATTGATAAATGGCCACCACTTCCGATCCCTTTTATTGAAAACTATGAGGGTACGATGGCCAGTCTGATCGACGAGCGCGACCTGTTGCTGAGTGTCCCTTATCAACGCTACGATTACCTGATCGATTTTCTCAGCGAGGCGTCAAAAGACAATTCAGTTTTGGAGATCAAAACGACCCAGTACCGTGTTGCGGAGAACTCCACCGTGATTAAGGCCTTGATCAATGCAGCGGAAAATGGAAAGAAGGTAACAGTGTTTGTAGAGCTGAAGGCACGGTTCGACGAGGAGGCCAATCTTGAATGGGCGGCAGAGATGCAGAAAGCAGGGATCAGGATATTGTACAGTATTCCCAAGCTAAAGGTGCATGCCAAGATCGCACTGGTGATCCGGGAGCCGGCAAGCGAAGCAGGTGACCAGGTCTACCTGGGTACAGGAAATTTCAATGAAAAAACGGCCAGGCTGTATGGAGACCATGGCCTTTTCACCTCTCACATTGGGATTGTCAACGAGGTGAAGGATCTTTATCACCACCTGGAGGATCAGCAATATGCATGTAATTTTGAACATATCCTCGTTCCGGGATTTAACATGGTGCCGCATTTTACCAAACTGATCAGGCAGGAGGCCAAAAATGCCAGGAAGGGCAAGGAGTCCTATATCCTATTAAAGATGAACGGACTGCAATATGAGCCCCTGGTAGAGGAACTATACAAAGCCAGTGAGGCAGGTGTCAATATCGATCTCATCGTACGCGGTATCTGTATTTTGAAGCCCGGACAGCCATACAGTAAGAACATTCGGCTGATCAGGATCGTTGATCGTTTTCTGGAGCATGCCAGGATATTTGTTTTTCACAACAATGGAAACACCAGGGTATACATGGGATCTGCCGACTGGATGAAGAGAAATCTGAACCGCAGGATCGAATGTGTTTTTCCTATTTATGAAGAGGAGTTGAAAAAGGAGTTACTCGATGTATTAAATATCCAGTTGTCTGACAATGTGAAAGCGAGTACCATCGATGAAAACCTGCAGAATGTACGCATCAAAAATGACCAGCCGGAACTACGTTCACAACTGGCCATCTATGAGTACTTTAAGCAGAAATATACTGGATAGAGTTGTCTCCGGCTTGCTATGCTTTGTTCTTGCAGGAAGGAGTTACAGGCAGGTTGGCTGTTCTTTATTCACCCAATAATTCCGTCAGTTTCTCTTTGAGTTCCTCTTTGGAAAGGTTTTTCGCAATGATGGTACCTTCAGCGTCCAACAGGACGGTATGGGGTATTGCAGCGACAGCATACGTTTTGGCAGCTTCCGATTGCCAGAATTTCAGATCCGACATGTGGTGCCAGGTCAACTTGTCATCATCAATCGCCTTCAGCCACTCCTCTTTGGACCGATCCAGTGAAACCCCGACAATATCGAATCCCTTGTCGCTGAACTCATTGTAGAGCTCAACGATTCCGGGGTTGGCATTGCGACATGGTCCGCACCACGCGGCCCAGAAGTCGATCAGCAGTACACCATTTCCAGCAACATCCGAGAGCTTCATCATATTGCCTTCGGGATCGGGCAGTTCAAGGTCGGTGAATTTCTGGCCGACCCCCACGTTTTTCATGCGTTCCAGATGCTCCGACATATGTGTGTAGTAGCGGCTTTGATGGAGCGATGCGTCGAAAGCGGAGAGGGCCTTACCGAGCTCATCGGCATCCAGACTGTAATATACGCTGCGCAGCAGGTACAGGGCAACCGGTGATGCAGGATTATCTGCCATGTATACCGAGTCAAAGTTGCTTTTTTCTTCATTGATGGCATAATATTGCTCCAAAATGGCATTCATGGTTGCTTCATCCGCTTCTTCAGCCTGTGCAGCATAAAATTTATCTATAATTTCCTGCTGCAGGGACTGGAACTGCTTGGTTTCTTCCAGGTAACTGTTGTATTCCACCTGGGGACCCCCGTCAGCCTCAATCACAATGTTTTCGAATGTACCTGAAACGACATAACTGTTATTATCCATGTAGATCTGCACCGGTGAACGCTCGCCCGGTTTTCCGAGAAACATCACTTCGGGGGTATCAATGGCGCCCGACAGGGTTCCGTTACCGTTATCATCAAGGGTGATAGAATCAATTTTAACGATCTCTCCGGAAACATTTTGCATGAGGGCAACTTCGCTTCCGGCAAGTTCCTCCAGCTGTACCTTTATTGTAAAACCTTGTTCGTTGCTGCAAGAAAACGTCACTGCGGCAATAAAAAGGATTAAAATTTTTTTTATCATAGTGCTTTTTTTATGATGTAATACCCATGTTCAGCAGCCTGTCAGGTGTGATTTTACGGGCAGCTATCCGGAGATTACACAGAATTAATATCACGGTTAAAAATTATTGGTGCAATGATACGATCTTTTTACCGGACAAGTATAAAATAATTGTTAAAATTCCTTTAATCCGCTCTATTTTTATCAGTTGCAGGTGTTGGGAAGAATTTTTCAAGCAGATCGGCGGCAGCTGCAAAGGAGCTGATCTGGTCGTTCATCATCATCTGTTCAAGCTCCCCGAGTCTCTTTTTTACCTCCGGGTTGTTGAAAAACCTCAGTTTGAGTCCTTCGCTCAGTGACTGGTACATCCAGTAGGTGCTCTGCTCTGTTCTGCGTTTTTCGAAGAACCCGTTTTTTATGGTGTGGTCCCTGTATTTACCGATCATCTCCCAAACATCTTCAATTCCGGTTCCCTCGATGGATGAGCAGGTGAGCACCCGGGGCGTCCATCCCGACGGCGGCAGGGGGAAGAGGTGAAGCGCGTTGGTATATTCCGTTTTTGCTTTTTGGGCGCGTTCGATGTTGTCGCCATCGGACTTATTGATAAGAATGGTATCGGCCATCTCCATGATTCCGCGTTTCATTCCCTGCAGTTCATCCCCTGCTCCCGGAATCATGAGTACCAGGAAAAAATCGACCATTGAATGAACCGTTGTCTCTGACTGTCCGACGCCCACTGTTTCCACGATGATCAGATCATAACCCGCCGCTTCGCAGAGGATAATCGATTCACGTGTTTTCCTGGCCACGCCACCCAGCGTTCCGCCGGATGGCGACGGGCGGATAAATGCTTTTTGCTGGCCCGCCAGGGTTTCCATACGCGTTTTATCTCCCAGTATCGACCCACCTGAGCGTTCACTGCTCGGATCAATCGCCAGCACAGCAATTTTGTGGTCCCTGTGAAGCAGGTAATTGCCAAAAGATTCGATAAAGGTACTTTTTCCCGCTCCTGGCACTCCTGTAATTCCGAGTCGCAAAGAATTACCGCTCAGGGGAAGCGATCTTCTGATCAGCTCCTGTGCGGTTGCCTGGTGTTCAGGGAGGGAGCTTTCAATCAGGGTGATCGCTTTCGACAGCGCGGTTATGTTGCCTTTACGGATACCTTCGAACAGCTCTTCGGCCCCGGCTGTTATTTTGCGGGATCGCCTGATCCGCTCCAGCGCCTGCTCATTCACCGGGGAGGGTTGTGGTACCCCCAGGCTGACACTTAATGCCGATTTACTCTTTTTTCTGGCCATGATTTGTTGCTGGTCATGGCAAAGTTAGTGAAATAAAAACAGGGAAACCCCATTTGGATATTCCCTGTTCGCTTAAAAAAGCAGTAGAGCGATTATTATTGGACTATCAATACCCTGAGTTCGAGGCCACCGTCAAAACATACATCTATACCAGTACCGTTAAATATTGATACTTTGATGATATTCTCATTTGTTACTGATGTGGTCATCATACATCCATTCAATGGATAATTCAATGATCCGACAACAATGTTCCCCAGTTGCACCCCCTCAATAGGTATGGCAGGTGAAGTCCATGTATCTCCGTCATAAAGGACTCTCTGACCCGGACAGGGACCACCGGCTGTTCCGATATTAACGGTGCCGGCAGTGGCGCTGTTTACTCCCTCAACACCTGACGAAATCTGGATGCCACCGGGGCTATTGGTAATGATGATTCCGACACCGGGAGTAAGATTGGCAAGATCAAAATCGCCATCTGTGCCATTGCCGATTAGTAACTGACCATCTACGGCTATACTGCCATCCAGTCCGGTACCTCCATTAACAACAGGTAGGAATATCCTACATTGTAGGTACCGCTATAAACGGGTTTATACAAGTTGCTCTCTCCAAATATCAGGTAGGTATTATCCTGAAATCCGGAGCCGTCAACAAATACAAAGTTCGTGATCTGTTGTGAGGCATCGATGGTTATGCTTGATTGCGCATTAACCTGGTTGATTGTCAGCAGCATTACTGCAGCACAAATAATGGTTGATGAGATAAGTTTTTTCTTCATGACAGGTTTATTTTGAGATAACAATTTTCACCTGTTCGTTCATTGATCACCTGCGATAAGTATTGCCGAGTATGCTATGAAGTATACAGTCTCATAATAACCCAGAATGATTTCTGGTCGGTTCCTATTTGTCCTGCAGAAAATGAGACTAAAAATCAATGCCTGAAAGGCGATCAACAGAACCAGTAGGGTGTTGTATTGGGATGCCAGTTCTTGCACTTAATAATAACGTTTTTAATCAGCAGTTACTTTACAGACCCGAAATTGTTGATATGGTTGCACATATCAAATATGTTGTTTGAAGGCTGTCAGGTAGAATCTACTCAAAAACCGGAGATAGCTTTCCAGCGGCAGGTATTTGTAAAGAATCCGTCTGATCAGGTTGCCTTTTCTTTCCAAAGATTTAGGATTATTCGTGATTATATTTCCTTCAAAGAGGTTACAGGTTCATTCATGCCAATTGACAAACCAAAGATAGTTAACAGGATCTAAGGAAGCAGGAACATGTGATTTTTTTTGGGTGATTCAACCCTACAGAGATTTTAGTTTTAGTCCGATATACAGGGTTCTCGGTAACGCCGGTCCGTAAATATAGTTGCTGTCCCTGTTTT
>CAYOVC010000043.1:0-12503 GCA_964407305.1 uncultured Bacteroidaceae bacterium
TTTTGTTTTCTAATTTTTATCTTAAGGGTAGTTTTACAGAACCAAAGTTACGTAGCGGTTAAATTTTAACTTCGTTTGATTTGATCAAACATTACAATAAATGGATGAGTTGCCTTAAATAATCCATTAACATCAAACTATATAATAATTCACAAAATGCTTCCAGAAATCATTTTTTTTACCTGCAGCATTCATTAATCATCCCTTTACTTCAACTAGTCAAAATGGTTCAACAAAGAAGGGCTGAATTCGTTTAATCGATGTAAATTAGATTTGAATTTAAGGCAGCATTCATGAAGATTATATACGAGAAATGGGTTCAATTTTTTAGGTCGAAAGGCAGAAAAATTTTTCACAGGTATTCAATGCCCCGGTGGATGGTTTTTATATTGGACAGCGGTGCGATATTTCTTACCTTTCTGTTTGCTTACCTCCTCCGGTTTAATTTTGAAACATCGGCTGTAGACTTTAACCTGGCATTCCAACAATCGTTGGTCGTATTAGCTGTTTATTGTCTGTTTGAGATAGTGTTCAAATCTTTCGCCGGTTTGATCAGGCACACAACCATACGTGATATATTTAATGTGCTCATTGCATCATTCTCTTCGGTACTGGTGCTCATTGCCATGTCGGTTTTAACTAACTATTTTGCTCAATCCGGAATGCTGAACATTCCGGTTTCAATCATTCTGATACATTTTGTATCCATTAGTGTTTTTCTATTTCTTATCAGGATATCCATCAAGGTTGTATACGAATTTATTTCGGTCACTCCGGAGATCAAAAAGAATGTATTTATTTATGGTGCCGGCGTACTGGGTGTTACCACCAAGGGTGTGATCGAAAGCGATGCTCATAACGAATATAGCATCAATGGTTTTTTTGATAATGACAGGAAACTACAGGGTAAAAAAATCAGTGGAATCCCGGTCATGGATCCGGAAAAGCTCTCCAAGGATTTCCTTGTCAAATCCAATGTACAGACGATGATCTTTGCCATTAAGAATATTGCAGCATCGGAAAAGGCTGAGATATACAAATTTGCTGTTGATCTTGGGCTTGAGGTGCTTGAGATCCCCGGGGTTAACTCGTGGTTCAACGGTCGGTTTCAGTTGGATCAGTTGAAAAAGATTGACCTGAACGACCTACTTGGACGTGAACCGATCAAACTTGATCTTGAGCTGATTGATGAGGGACTCAGGGGAAGGACTATCCTGGTTACAGGGGCCGCTGGTTCGATTGGTTCTGAATTGGTGCGACAATTGTCTCGTTTTGATGTGAAGAAGCTGATCCTGGTGGACCAGGCAGAGACGCCGATGTTCCACATGGAAAGGGAGTTAAACAGTATCTTAAGTCATGCTGAGGCCGTACATGTGATTGGTGATGTGACGAATCCTGAAAAGATGGAGTCTGTTTTTTATGAACACCGTCCCGATCTCGTTTTTCATGCCGCAGCCTATAAACATGTTCCATTAATGGAGGAGAATCCGCATGAAGCGGTGCGGGTGAATGTAGGGGGTACCATGGTGGTTTCCGCCATGGCCATTAAGTACAGGGTAAAGAAATTTGTAATGATCTCCACCGATAAAGCCGTGAACCCGGCCAATGTGATGGGGGCCAGCAAGCGGTTGTGTGAAATGGTAATCGAGTCCCGGTCACGCAATCCGGAAAACCACCTTACACAATTTGTGATCACCCGGTTTGGAAACGTACTTGGTTCTAATGGATCTGTGATCCCAATATTCAGGAAGCAAATCGAGGAAGGCGGTCCTGTTACAGTTACCCATCCTGATATAACGCGGTATTTCATGACCATCCCGGAGGCTTGTCAGTTGGTTCTTGAAGCCGGATTTATGGGTAAAGGCGGAGAGATTTATGTCTTCGACATGGGAAAATCGGTTAAGATTCTTGACCTGGCAAAACAGATGATCCGGCTTTCAGGGTTTGAGCCCGGTATAGATATCAACATTGAATTTTCCGGACTGCGCCCCGGTGAAAAACTATACGAAGAGTTGTTGGCCGATAAGGAGAATACACTACCTACCTATAATCCAAAAATCAATATTGCACAGGTTGAGACAACTGATTTCATGGTAGCCCTTGAGGCAAAGAATCTACTTGGATTTTTGTATACCTATTCAAAATCTGAGCTTACAGAAAAGTTAAAAGATCTGGTGCCGGAATATAGGGCATACACCGAAGGGTATAGTGATACACATGAATTAACCCGGTCAGCCATTTAAGTAAGAAAGAAGCGCATTGAACTTTCGAAATATTATACCCAATAATAAGGCAGTCAGGATTATAGTTGTTATTGCAGCCTCAGCATTATTGGTTTATGTTGTCCTACGTTTAACAATATTTGACACTGATCCCCTGGCTTCCTTTTCTCAGCCTATTTATCGTACCTATCTTCTTTTTCCGGAATGGATTGCCAATACGTTATTTAAGGCTCTTGATGCCGGGGTGTATATCAGGGATCATCAGATGATTTTTGATTCGAAGGAGGCATATCACCTGGCATATTCGAAGTTTACTGAGAACTTACCAAGGTATATGCTTTATAAACGATGGAGCGTTCTTATACTCGCTGTGATTTGGATAAATTTTTCCTCTATAAAAAGAAAACTGATATTTACAACCATCTTTATTGGTACACATGTTATTTCAGTTGTTGGGCTATTGTTTCTGTTGGGTTTTATTGGCCCCCGGGTCATTGATGAACACACCACTTTTCATTTAACACCCACCCTTATCGGGAACCTGGTCATGTTTGTTTTTTTAATGGTATGGGTATTTTTAAATAAAGTAGAGATCAGGAATGCAGTTCAAAAACTGGGAATCGATATTGAAATTTCTGACAAACGAATCCATGAGGTGCTCTTTTTGCTCTTTTTCTTTTTGATTTTGGGTAAGGTTCTTATTCCCTTTTTAGCGTTTAAACCCTATGTCATCTTTTTGTTGGAGGTCACGCGCGGTATTTCTTCTTTTATCGGTCATGATGGATATATTTTAGGCGATCAGCTAATCGGAGCAGATGGTGCGCTTGCCCTGGCCAAACACTGTCTTGGATTAAAGACGATGTATTTGTTTGCTGCTCTCGTTTACCTGACACGGCCAAAGGAGACAACAAGTTTTACATGGTTGTATATGTTATCCGGTTTGGTCCTGATATTTATCTCCAATATCATTCGCCTTGTACTGGTATTTGTTGTTGCGCAGGGCGAGAATGGTTTTCAAAGGGCCTCAATGCACCATGAAATTTATAATATCGGGATATATGTTGTTATATTTGGCATGTGGGTGCTCTGGGTCGAGTTGTTGAGGCGCAAGGCGAAAACCTAAGATGGATTTTAATTAAAAATCTGTACTTTTATGGTTCCTATAAAAAATAAGATGATGTTACTTAATAATTACAAACAATTCAGCGTACACATCATAATTATTATTTTGGCAGGCTTGGTCATTGGCACCTCTTGTGCTCCAACAAAACGATCGGCCTATTTCCGGATCAATAAAGAGGTGAGAGAGCTGGACCAGCCCGATCAGACCTATGAGAGCCAGAAGGACAGCTTGTATGTGATCAAACCGGGAGATGAATTGTATATTACAGTTACCACATCTGACAACGAGCCTACCAATTTTTCCACAAGCACACAAGGAGTGGGAACTTTTTCACTTGGCATAGAATTTATAAGCTACCTGGTTGACCGTGACGGGTTTGTCCGGTTACCCTATACCGGAAAGATCAAATTATCGGAACTGACCATTGATGAAGCGACCATCATCATTGAAACGGAACTATCCCAATACCTTTATCAGCCTGTGGCATCGATTAAATTGGTGAATACCCGAATCACGATCCTGGGTGAGGTAGCGGCCCCGGGGGTATATACTGTGAATAACAAGCCCATTAATATCTACCAGGCGATCGGATATGCTGGTGATATTACCGCTTTTGGTAACCGTAAGAAGGTACTGATTGTGCGGGAGGAGAATAACATTGTGACCAAAAAGTATATCGACCTTACCAATGATAAGATATTGGGATCTGCCTGGTATACGCTGCGACCCAACGACATCGTATATGTGGAACCATTGACCCGCAGAATCTTTGGAATGGAAACAGTGCCATGGACATTGATTACTTCAGCCATTTCAACAACATTAGTGATAATGACATTTATGATCAACCTTTTAAATTAGACTTTACTGCTCTATGGAAAACAGGAAAAGCAGTCAGAATATCGATGTAAAGTACCTTGTTCAGTTAATTCTTAGGCATTGGCTACTTATCCTGTTTTCTCTTATGGTTTGTTTGGCTGTTGCCATAGTCTATTTGAAGGTAGCATCTAAAACATATCTTGCGGGTGTTACCGTGCTCTTGGATGTTGAGGAACGAAGGGCTACCAGTGGCAGATCCGGTGAATATTTCGATGTAAATGAGATGATGTTTCAGAATAAATCGTTGCGCAATGAATTGGCCTACATGCAATCTACACCATTGGTCAGGGAGGTAGTGGAGGATATGAACCTGACAGTTTCCTATTTTATGCAGGAGAATAGGGTACCGATACCGAAGGAGTTGGTATTTACATTGGCTGATATTTATAAGCAATCTCCGTTTATTGTCATCATTGACGAATCCCATCCCCAACCAATTAATGCTCTGATTGGAATTAGTATCATAGATGATGAAACATTTGGTATTGGTGCCAGCAATGAGCCAGCTGCTATATATGACTTCAGTAGCAAAAAAGCAATAGGTAATGGTGTCCTTCTGAATTTTAACAGTATACACAGGTTTGGAGAACCAATAATAGGAGAACATTACTCTTTTACTCTTTTACTTAACTCCAACTACAATCCGGAAGCTTATCAAGGCACGCAGCTGTTTTTTTCATTGAATAGTCCGGAGCAATTGGTAGGAAGGTTTCGAAATGCATTATCTATTCAGGTGAATGAACGAGAGTCCAATATTGTTAATCTTTCTCTGCAGTGGGGCAATTGGGCGTTGGCCATGGATTTCTTGAACAACCTGGTTGAAAAATATATTGAAAACGATATTGAATCAAAAAACAGGCTGGCTAATAACACCATAGAGTTCATTAATCAGCAACTCTCTAATATATCAAGCTCTTTAGGAAGATCAGAACAGCAGCTTCAGAATTTCAGGAGCGGTTCTGATTTAATGAATATTAATGAGAAGACCAGCAGGCTTAATACACAAATCATTGATGCGGAGCGTGAAAGGGACAGGATTGAATCCGATTACCAGACCTTGCTGCAGATCAATGACTATTTTGAAGAGAATAAGGATGCAACAGATTTTATAGCTCCCTCTGTGCGGGGACTTGATGATGAGGTATTGGGTTCGCTGATCCAGGAGATGGCACAGCTTACTGCTGAACGGATGGATCTGATCAATAAAAATCAGATGAGGAGTCCCAGGTTGAAAACACTTAATCAGAATATTGATAATATAAAGCGGGTTATCTCGGAAAGTTTTGCTTTAAGAATCAGGGCTGCTGAGAATAATTTGAAAAAAATTGAAGAGGATATCGCAAGCCTGAATCAGGAATATAGTCGTTTACCCCAAACACAGCGGCAGCTTACCGGGCTGGAGCGGCAATTTAATATCACCGATGCTGCCTATACTTCTTTGCTGGACAAGCGCATTGAGGCACAGATTGCCCGGGTTTCCAGCGAGTCGGACTGCAAGATTATTGAACCGGTCAGGTATATGGGCGTTACAGCACCCAATCCGATGATGATCATTGCACTGGCCATTATGCTGGGCCTGTTGATCCCTATGCTATATGTACTAGCTAAGGTATTCTTTACAGATAAAATCAATAATGTGGATGAGATCAGCAGTTTCAGCAACCTGAAGCAGGTTGGTATGATCCCCCGGTCGGATAGCAGAGAAGAGAATGTGATTATCAGCGAACCGCATATGCCTGTTAGCGAAGCATTTCAAACTGTAAAGAGTAACCTGGTCTATTACCTGTTGGGGGAAACCCATAAAATCATCCTGGTGACCTCCGCGGTTCCCGGGGAGGGAAAATCTTTTACTTCACTGAACCTGGCGACCAGTTTTGCCTCTACACATAATAAAACGTTGCTGGTGAGTTTTGACCTTCGAAAGGGCAATGGAGCACTATTTGATCTTGAATCCAAGGCAGAGGCCGGTCTCACTGCCTACCTGATCAACCGGGCCAAGCTGGATGAGATTATCAAGCCCACAGGTATACCCAACCTCGATTTTATCAATAACGGGGAGATACCACCCGATCCAGTGGCACTGATCTCTTCGCCAAAGACTATGGAATTGTTTGAGCAACTGAAGCAGCGGTATGACTATATCATTGTAGACAGTCCGCCATACGATGTGGTTACCGATGCATTTTTACTGATGAAATATGCCGATATCAAACTTTTTGTTACAAGGCCCGGTGTTGTAACCCGGAAGGCATTGAGAAGTTGTCTGAATGATTTTCAGGTGAAAGAGATTGATAAGATTTATATGGTATTGAATAGCGTCAAGAATATGAACTCTTCAAAGTACGCCTACTATTACCACAAGGCCAAGAAGAAAAGAAGGGGGCTGAGGCGGATTCTCAGGCGAAGAAAATAGATTTCTCATTTTACCGATCCTTTACGCAGCGCACCGAGACGCCTACATAACCGGAAATACCGCTGCGCATAAAAGCGCTTCCAGTTGCAGATCTGACGGCCAGGGATGAGTAATCAATTGAGCTTCCGTAATAGCCAAATGAGCCCTGCATTGAGAAATTACCGGCCCACGAGCGGCAGCCACCGGGGAGTGCTGAGAAACCGGATTCGTTGGTTGCTGCGGTGTTGGGTTCTGACCAGAGATCCGTACCTACCGCCTTTAACTTTCCTCCGGCCAGGTGACTTATCTCATGTTTTACAGAGTCAGCTCCATTGTCGAGAGAGTAAATTAGGACCCGGAAATCTTCGGTGGTGGGGACCCGCCATCCCGGTGGGCAAAGTTTATCGGTATTGATTGCATGGTAGTTGTAGAGCGCACCATAGGGGTCACTGAATGAAGTTGAATCGTTGTTGTACCAGGAATAGGCTGCTGTTTTTAAGTTGTACCATTCAGGTCCATCTGTGACCAGTGGGATCGGTTCATCATTGTTAAAGGTTGTAACACGAAGGTTTTCTGCCATCCAGATCTGCTTTCCTATTTTAACGGTCCGATAGCTGTTTCCGTCAATATCTTCAACCAGTCCTTCGGTTGATCCAGTGTTACATGCGTTCAATAAAACAGACAATGATAAGAAAAACATAAACTTAAGGGACCGGATAAACGTATTCATCATCGATGGATATTATTGTGATTCAAACATACATAAAAATCAGTTGCAAGATGAAATCTGGTAGCTATATGGCATATAAAGAAAAAAACGGCAGGGGATTCTTCTCCCATGCCGTTTATTGAACGGTTTAAATGTGTTTTCGATAGCGAAGAAGCAGTTATTTCTTTTTTCTTCTTACGCCGAAATAGGCCAATCCAGCGGCTCCGAGTATTACAAGCAGTCCGCCGTCCAAAGGTGCACCAACAGGATCCGTAGGTTTCACAGGATCCGGTTGTTCAATTACCTGTCTTTGCTGTTTTTGAGCCCTCCACCTTTGAAACCATCCGGCGCCAAAGGAGTCTGCGGATATCAGGGCCAAAACCGTCATTAATGCTATAACTCTAATATGTTTCATAATAAAAAATTTTAATCCTTGTTTATTTATCTGCGAATATTCTTATACAAAGATGCCTTGAAATCATTGCATTGTCAACTTTCTTGTCAAGATGTTCTCAACCTTCATCAAAGGGTAAATTGTGTGTCTAAAGGTTGCTAACAGGGAATTTGGGGTTGGTGTACAGAAATCTTATTCAGATCATAAAAAACAGGACGTTTGTCATAATCCGGCAATTCTGGCAGGCTGTTAATAAAATTGCCGAACGGGACCAGGATTTGATGTTTTTACCTACTTTGTTTATCCTTGCATTTCCGATTCTATCATCTTCATTGTACATTTACAACAAATAATCAGAGATGACTAAGACAGCACTTATCACAGGGATCACCGGTCAGGACGGTGCATATCTTGCTGAGTACCTTTTGAAAAAGGGATATATTGTACACGGAATCAAGCGACGCAGTTCGCTTTTTAATACGGAGCGCATCGATCATCTATACCAGGATCCGCATATGGATCATCGTAACTTTGTACTCCATTATGGCGATCTGACCGATTCGATGAACCTTACACGGATTATACAAGAGACACAGCCTGATGAGTTGTACAACCTTGGGGCGATGAGTCACGTGATGGTAAGTTTCGATACGGCGGAATATGTGGCTAATACTGATGGTGTTGGAACATTAAGGATCCTTGAGGCAGTTAAGTTGCTTGGCCTCATTGAAAAAACACGCATCTACCAGGCAAGTACTTCAGAATTGTACGGACTGGTGCAAGAGGTGCCACAATCGGAGACCACACCGTTCTATCCAAGGAGTCCCTATGGCGTTGCTAAGCTTTATGCCTACTGGATCACAAAGAACTACAGAGAGGCGTATGGCATGCATGCCAGCAACGGCATTCTCTTTAACCATGAGTCTCCGATCCGGGGAGAAACGTTCGTATCCAGGAAGATTACCCGTGCCGTGGCAAGGATTGTTTTGGGGATGCAGGAGGCGGTGTATATGGGTAACCTGTCATCGAGGCGTGACTGGGGTCATGCAAAGGACTATGTGCGTGCGATGTACCTGATCCTGCAACAGGAGCAGCCCGACGACTATGTGATCGCAACCGGGGTGACCACGGAGATACGGGAGTTCATACTCAAAACTTTCGGTAAGTTAGGAATTGAGATCAGGTTTGAAGGGGAGGGGGAGATGGAGACCGGGAGTGTGATAAGCATTGATGAGAAACTGTTTTGCAGCCAGGTGGGTTGTGATTACATCGAAGCTTTGAAAGAGCGAATTAAAAAGAACCCAGTGGCTGTAAGGGTGGATCCTTCTTATTTCCGCCCGACAGAGGTGGATCTGCTTATTGGTAACCCAACCAAATCGAATGAAAAGCTAGGCTGGTACCCGGAGTATGATCTCGACGGACTAATCAGCGATATGATCGAATCAGATATCAAGTTGATGCATAAGGAGCGGTACCTGAAGGACGGGGGGTATGAAACATTGAACTATTTTGAGTAAATTGTTTTAAACTGGCCAAATCATTTAATGAACCCGGAGGGCTCAAGAGCTAACAAAAGAGATATGATATGAAAAAGGATGCAAAAATATATGTAGCGGGTCATACCGGCCTTGTGGGTTCAGCGATTACCAAGACTTTAAAAGCGAAAGGATACAGCAATTTTGTGTTCAGGACCATGGAAGAGCTAGATCTTACCCACCAGTCAGATGTGGAGGTTTTTTTCAAGTCAGAGCAGCCGGAATATGTTTTTCTTGCAGCGGCCAAGGTAGGTGGTATTGTGGCCAACAATACCTACCGCGGGGAGTTTATCTATGAAAACCTGATGATCCAGAACAATGTGATCCACCAGTCGTATGTACATGGCGTGAAGAAGCTCCTTTTTCTTGGATCTACCTGCATCTACCCGAAACATGCACCTCAGCCTATGAAGGAGGAGTACCTGCTTACCGGTCAGCTCGAGGATACTAACGAGCCCTACGCCATTGCGAAGATTGCCGGAATGAAAATGTGTGAAAGTTATAACCGCCAGTACGGAACAACCTTTTTATCTGTAATGCCCACTAATCTTTATGGTCCCAACGATAACTTTGACCTGGAGAAATCACATGTATTGCCAGCTCTGTTGCGGAAGATCCATCTGGGTAAGCAACTTGAGAGCAGCAATTGGAACGCGGTGCGAGTTGATCTGCAGGCATACCCGGTGGAGGGGGTGGATGGCACAGCGGGGGAGGAGAAGATTCTGGAGATTCTCAGTAAGTACGGAGTTACATTGAATGGAAACAGCAGTGATGCCAGGGGGCGGGAAGGAGATTCAGGTGATATTTCCGCCCCGGAGGTTGTGCAGAAGGTATCTGTCGAGATCTGGGGTTCCGGAACCCCGTTGCGTGAGTTTATGTACTCCGAAGATATGGCTGCAGCCTGTGTGCATGTGATGGAGTCGGATGAGGTGGAGCAGATGATCCGGAACAATCCGGCTTACGCCTGGTTGAATATTGGAACAGGACGGGAGATCACAATCAGGGGACTGGCAGAGCTGATCAAGGAAAAACTGGGATTCAACGGAGCTCTGGTCTTCAATGCAGATAAGCCAGATGGCACTCTCCGGAAGCTTACCGATCCTTCACGATTACATTCAACAGGTTTCCGGCACAGTATTGAGCTGGAAGAGGGGATCGGACTGATGTACAGGGCGTACCTTACCTCCTGAACACGGCTGGATCGGTGACCCTTTCATTGTTGATGAACGCGGCAACGAATGCCTGGTTGTATCCTGCTGCACGGCAACGGCTCCTGAGTGCGCTGGCTGCATCCAGATCGCGGAAGCTGCCGACGCACTGCCTGTAGGCTCCTACGTAGAAGTATTCGAAAATATCGTAAGGTTTTTTGTCAATTGAAACGGTTCTTTGCGTGGATGGTTTGTTGGTTGAGGTGATCTGCACACGGAATACAACAACTTCAGATTCCTCCTCGATAGCCTTTTCCTCCTCCTGAACCGCCTTCGGTTGAGCAACCTCCTGCTGCACCGCAACCTTTTCGGGGATATCCTTCTTTTCATCCACTTTTTCAGCAGGTTCTGTTACCGCAGGGTGTGTGATAACCGGTACCTCAATTTTCACTTCGGCAGGAATCACGGTTGTTACCTCTACCGGTTGTTCAGCCTTCACTTCGACAGGTTCCTCTTTTTTCTTTTCAACAACTTTGCTTGCCTTTTCCTTTTTGACCTGAGGTTCCTTTGCAGCTTTCAATGGTTCTGCCGGCTTTTCTGCAAATTCCCTTCCTGATCCAAAGAGTGGTTCCGGGATTTTTAGCAGGGTGGCCGATTGCCGGTTACTTCCAAGGTTGAGTCCGAATGAAAGCTCCACATTTACCTGGTTTTGGGTAATCAGCATCTCATTCAGCGGATACTCAATAAATAATCCTGCGTAAAACCGCGGGAAATGGTACTGGAGGAAGAATGCGAGATTATCCAGGCTCTGGAATCGTGTCCCTATCGACGCATTCTGCACATGGAGCTTCAGGTAGGGTACCGCACTGCTCCAGGGGTCGGAGAGGAGGGAGTCGTTCAGGCTGACTACCAGGGAAGGTTCGAGGATCACCCCGTTTTTCCTGCTCAGGACAAACTTCAATCCCCCGTAAAACAGATGTTCCGATGGTACTTTATATTCGTCCGCAGAGATGCTGTCGGATACCAGTCCCACCATGTTGACCGAGGATATGCCGGCAAAACCGTATGAACCGTAGTAATAAAGTCCCAGGTCAGCATTGGGGATGAATCCGCTGGTGGTTGTTCCGACCGATTCGCCCTCGTCCGTAACCAGGTGGTACAAACCTTTTGCAGCCAGTCCGAAGGCCAATCCTGAACTGTTTCCCACACCCAACGGGAGGTGGTATGCGGCAGTTACTCCTATACCCAGGTCCCTGGCACCTGGCAGTTTATCCTGAAACAGGTATCCTCCTACTCCGAGGTTACTTAAAGCGGCACCGGTCGATGAACCACCCGGTTTCGGGAGCCGTGAGTTCAATGCAGCCATCTGTGCGCCAGGGGCGCTGTTCACCCGGGAGATAAGGTTAATGCTCGTATAGTCGATGGCTCCTGTGAGGGCCGGATTGAGCACCAGGGGAGAGAAAAACGGGTAGGAGACCGGTTTTGTGGGGATTTGTTGTCCGCACAAAATGGTTGTGGCGGTTAGCCCGAGAGCCAGTAAAAACAACTTGCGAGAGAATATCATCTGTTTTTGTTCAGGTTTTTACTGCATTTTGCATACAACTGTATATGCTTGAAAAATCTAATTTAGATTATTTTTAAATAAATGTCAAGCATATTTCTATAAACCTACAAAATTTTGTTGTATTATTTATATCTCGTCGAAATTACATTGCATCTTTTTATTTGACAAGATTGCTTAATAGTTGTTGAAGAATATAATCCAGGTTCTCATCAGTCAGGTTGCTCCCGGATGGCAAACAAACCCCTTTTGAAAAGAGCTTTTCTGAAATCCCATTAAGAAAAGAGGGATACCTTGAAAATACAGGTTGAAGATGCATTGGTTTCCAAAGGGGCCTTGTTTCTATGTTTACTTTTTCAAGCGATAGTTGTAAATCATGGCTGTTCATGCCGGTTTTTTGGTGGTCAATGAGCAGTGTTGTGAGCCATCGATTGGCAAAATAAAGTTCTGAAGGCTCCTCAAGAAAAGTTATTCCATCTACCTGCTGTAGGTTTTTATAATAAAAGTCGAAGTTTTCCCGTCGCTTTTCTACCCGTTCCC
>CAYOVC010000044.1:0-12481 GCA_964407305.1 uncultured Bacteroidaceae bacterium
CTGCAGGATTTTACAGTTGAAGTTTTGGATAAGGACAACAATCTCCTGATTGCCTACCAACCCGAAAAAGAATCCGACAAAGCAGTGCCGGAGCCTGCGATCCGGCCTGCGATCCGGCCTGCGATCCGGCCTGCGATCCGGGATTATGTGCACAATTTTATCGAATCTGCACTGGCCTATGCCTCAGCAGGTTTTTACCGGGAGGCCATATATTTGCTGGAGCAGCATGGTTCCGGTAAGATAACCGCCTATCCCATGGTCCATTACCTGCTGGGATGGTTCTATGATCAGGATGGGAATAAAGCAGCCGCACAAGAACAATATGGCATTGCTTCAACCAAGTCACCGGATTATTGCTTCCCCAACAGGCTGGAAGAAAGCTGGGCCCTGTTGCGTGCGGTATCATCAAATCCGGCGGATGCCAGAGCCCATTATTACCTGGGCAATTACTGGTATGCCAACAGGCAATACAGCAAGGCCATTGATGCCTGGGAGTCGGCTGCAAAACTGGATCCCTCTTTCGGGATCGTGCACAGGAACCTGGCCATTGCCTGTTTCAACAAGCTGGATAAGGGCAAGGAAGCCATTCAGTTGATGGAAAAGGCTTTCGAACTGGACCCCACGCCCCGGATGTTGCTGGAGCGGGTCCACCTGCTGGAAAAGATGCAGGCACTACCGGAAGAGCGTCTGCAATTGCTGGAAAAACACCCCGACCTGGTTCAGGAGCGGGATGATCTATACCTGGAAAAACTGAAGATGCTGAATTTACTCGGACAGTATGAACAAGCACTGGAAATACTTAAAAGACGGAAATTCCATCCCTGGGAAGGAGGCGAAGGAAAGGTGACCGGTCAATACATCATCAGCAACCTCGGACTGGCACGGGAGGCGATCAATAACAATGAGCATGATAAAGCGCTGGGTTATCTTGAAGACACCAGGCATTACCCGGAGAATCTTGGGGAAGGCAAACTTGTTGGTGCCCAGGAGAACGACATCAACTATTGGATGGGCATAGCCCATGAGCAGTTGGGAGATACGAAACAGGCAAAAAAACACTGGATACTTGCAGCAACCGGGCCGGTAGAACCCTCATTTGCCCTTTATTATAACGACCAGGAACCGGATAAGATATTCTACCAAGGTCTGGCATTGCTAAAGTTGAATAAAACCAAGGAGGCATTTAAGAGATTTGAAACGCTCATCGAATTTGGAGAAAAGAACTTAGACAAGAATCAAGATATAGATTATTTTGCTGTTTCGTATCCGGATATGCAGATCTGGGAGAACGATATTGCTAGGATAAACCAGGCCAATTGTTATTACCTAATCGGTCTTGGGCAAATAGGAACCGGTAACTCCGACGCTGGAGAAAGCAATCTAAAAAGAGCACTTGAAACCAGTAATAACATGATTGGTCCTATTGTTCATTTGCATTTAATCAGGGAGATTGAACAAAATGATATCTGATCCAACTAAAACTCAAAGAGGATGAAAAACCTTGCTAAATTGAAGCGATTATGAAAAAAATTGTTTTTCTTATTTTGATATTTTCCGGAATGTCTGTTGCTGTCCTTTTCTCCCAGAATACTATTGAGGTTACAGGTACCGTTACGGATCCCGAGGGTATTAAACTTCCCGGCGCAAACATCTTCCTCAAGGATGGTTTGGAGGGTAAATCTGTAGGGACTATAACGGATCCCAATGGTAAATATACTCTAGAGGTACCACCCGACGGCGTTATTGTTGCATCCTTTATAGGCTTTCAAAAAACAGAGATTCCTGTAAAAGGACGAAATGTGATTAATATAGAGATGCAACCTGCCCAGGAAGAACTGGAGGAAATTATCATAGTTGGTTACGGCACGCAAAAAAAGGAGAGTGTTGTTGGCTCGATCACTCAAAGGAGAGGGGCGGACTTGGTTAGGGCCCAGGGAGACCTGTCTCTTTCCAGTTCAATTCAGGGATTACTTCCAGGAGTAACAGTTAGCCAATTGACGGGTCAGCCTGGAGAACGTGCTACCAATATTCTGATCCGTGGCAAATCCACCTGGCAGAACAATGAACCGCTGGTTCTAGTGGATGGCATTGAGCGTGATTTTAATGATGTTAATCCAAATGCAGTCGAGTCCATTTCCGTACTGAAGGACGCTTCCGCCACTGCAGTTTTTGGTGTCAAGGGTGCCAACGGGGTGATACTGGTCACCACCAAAAGTGGAAGTAAAGGAAGGACGCGGATTAATTATTCATCCGATATAGCTGCCAAACAGCCGACCAATGTATGGAATTATCTGGAGCATTATAAGACCTTAGAATTGGCCAACCAGGCTTATGCCAATGATGGGGATTGGAGTAATCTGTATACCCAGGAGGAGATTGAAAAATACAGAAGCGGTGATCCTTACCTTTATCCGGATATATCATGGTATGATGAGGTAACACGTGATTTTGGATTTCGCCAGAAACACAATCTGAACATCAGCGGCGGCAATGATTTTGTAACCTATTTTACCTCTTTTGCTTATGCGAAGAATGGAGATATATATAAAACCACCAAGCAGGAATACTTCGATCCATCCTTCAGTTACGAGCGTTATAATTACCGTTCAAACCTGGATTTTAAAATTACCCAGACTACCACAGTAAAACTGAAACTTTCAGGTATAGTCGGCATACAAAACCATACCTCCTATTACCAGCTTAATGAATGGCATCATGATCGGTTCTTCCAAGAAATTCACTGGACCCCACCGTACAAGTTTCCACCTCGTTATCAAGATGGTAATTATGGTGACGATCCCACAGCTCAGAATGTTGTCAATCCCTTGGTTAGGCTTAGTGAGTCCGGTCAGACGAAAACCAAATTAGCACAGCAGTTTGCTGATATGGAATTCGAGCAAGAACTACCCTTCATTACCGAAGGCTTGAAGATCAGCGGAAAATTATCATACAATTCATCCTTTCCCTACAGGAAAACCATTAATAACGGGGAAGTCAGGAGATATCGGTATACGGAAACCGATACTACCGTTGTTCCCAACGCTGACTTTTTCGAGAAACCGGCGAGTGTAGGCTGGGAATATCTTGTTTCCGGTTACGGATACAACTATATAAGGTCACTCTATTATCAAGCCGCACTTGACTATGCCAACACATTTGGTGATCACAGTTTTACAGCAAAGGCACTCTTTTTCCGCAGAGAAGGGATAACCAATCTGGATTTTCCACAATATGAAGAACATTGGGTTTTCCGTGTCACTTATGATTACAAGAGCAGGTACCTTGTTGAGTTTAACGGCGCCTATACCGGTTCCGAGAAATTTGCCCCGGGAAAGCGTTTTGGTTTCTTTCCCTCCTTAGCCGTGGGGTGGGTTGTTTCCAACGAATCTTTTATTAAAGATAACCTCCTCTGGTTAAACAACTTTAAGGTTCGTTATTCATACGGGCAGGTAGGGAACGATCAGGGTGCACCCCGTTGGGCTTACCGGACCGATTACAGCAGGGGTGCTGATTTAGCCATGGGGTATCCCCGTCAAGGTTACCCGATCTATGCCGAAGGTGGAGCTGCCAATGTCAATGCCACCTGGGAAACCGGGACCAAACAGAACCTTGGTATGGAGGCTAGGGTATTTAAGGGGCTTACCATGACCTACGATCTTTTTAAGGAAGATCGCGAAGGAATTTTGATGAGGCGTCAGACTGTACCGGTTTGGTTTGGCCAGCAACCTCCAACAGCCAATATTGGTGAAACCAACAGCCATGGTTTTGAATTGGAGATGCGCTACTCCGGAATGATCTCAACTAATTTAAGCTATTGGTTAGGAGGAAATTTTAACTTCAGCGAAAGCCGAATCGTTTTTCGTGATGACCCGAAAAACCGGCCTGAATATCAGAAGGATGCCGGAAAACCTATTGGGTGGCAGTCTAAGCTCATCATGGAAAAACTGCACGATTCATGGGACGATGTGTACAATTCCACTACTTCGATATGGCTTCCCAACAACCGCATTCCAGGCGACATGAATTATATCGATTTCAATGCTGATGGGATCATCAACGACCTTGATTTTGCTCCTTATGGTGATCTGACTTATCCGGCATATACCTATGGATTTGATTTTGGTGTGGAGCACGGGAATTTTGAACTTTCAGGAAGATTCTACGGAGTATTCGGTGTTCAGAAACAAATGCCGGGTTTTATCCTCTGGGCATTTAACCAGCCTACTTCGCTGGTGGCCCACGATCACAGTCTGAATGCATGGACGCCCGATAATAAGGATACCGATGTACCTGCACTTCATGCAAGCGACAAGCAGGCCCATAACAGCCAAGCTAGTTCCTACAGTTATGTGGATACCGATTATTTAAGACTTAAGGAGTTACAGCTATCCTACTCCCTCAATTCTGAGAAGTTGAAAGACGCGCTTGGCATCCGGCTACTCAGATTCACGGTCAGAGGACAAAACCTTATAACCATCTCACCCTTGGATAAACGGCTGGACCCTGAATCGAACAGCCTGGGTGTTTATCCGCTGGTACGTTATTATAATTTAGGAGTGGAAGTGAATTTCTAATGAATCGAAGGAAACTGAATGATTATGAAATATATAACAAAAATACTTGGATTTCTTTTCTTCATAGTTTTTGCAAGTAGTTGTGAGGACTACCTGGACAAGGCTCCGGAATCAGAACTCTCCGATGAGGAGATATTTACAAATTTCAGCAATTACCGCGGTTTTAACGACCGGTTATATAAGTTCTTAAGAGATTTCCATTTCTGGCACCCTCGTTATACCCCTGGATGTATGGCAGATCTTGAGCAGGTCGATAAAGACTGGCAGGATGTCAATACCGTGACTAACGGGAACTATTATAACCAATCCACCAATCGTGCGGTTGGATGGAAAACCATGAATGTAGTAAGTGCAGCTTCCGCCGTTGCTGGGAATGCTTTTCTGGCCCTTCGCATCGCCAATAAATCCATTGAGAATATTGACCTTTTGGTCGATGCTACAGACGAGGAAAAGAATCACATCCTGGGGCAGGCATAT
This sequence comes from uncultured Bacteroidaceae bacterium, assembly GCA_964407305.1. Classification (GTDB taxonomy): domain Bacteria; phylum Bacteroidota; class Bacteroidia; order Bacteroidales; genus M55B112. The sequence continues at coordinate 5,052 of CAYOVC010000044.1, forward strand.
TTTTTCAGGGCCTGGTACAATTTTGAACTGATCCGCAGGTATGGGGGCATGCCCTATTTTGATAAAGCCTTTACCCCGGACAGCGAAATGGACCTGCCCCGGGAGACATACCGGGAGTGTACAAACAAAATCGTGGAGGATTGTAATATTGCAATTGAATACTTACCCAAAGAATGGCCTCAGCAACATTGGGGCAGGGTCACTGTCGGAGCTGCCATGGGCTTGAAAGGAATGGCACTTTTGTATGATGCCAGCCCGACTATGAACAACGATCCGCTGGATTCCGAACGCAACAGTTTAACCTACGATGTGGAAAGGGCCCAGGAAGCGGCCAGCGCCCTCTATGATGTGATCGAACTGGCCAATGAGGGGATATATTCCCTGATACCGGGAACGAAATATAGGAATATTTTCTTCAGTCGTAATGAATTTGTCAGTGATGAGACTATTTTCTACAGGGTGCCCGGTTTGTATAATTGGACCGCAGAACAGACCACTACTCGCCGTCCCGATGGACTCGACTGGAAAGGATTGTATGTGCCCCAAACCTACGACATTGGAAACTGGGTTTCCCTGCCTACTCAAAATGCGGTTGACTTGTATGAAACAGATGACGGCTGGCCGATCGAACATCCCCAGTCCAATTATGATCCAAACCAGCCTTATCAGAACCGTGATCCCCGTTTTTATAACAATATCCTGTACAATGGGGTTCAATGGGGACGAAATGATCAGGGAGATATGCTCTATATAGAAACATATCAAGGAGGGAAGGATGATACCAAGGATATTGCTCATCCTACAGGTTATTTCAATCGCAAGTACTGGCCGGAGACCGGGAATAAATGGCAGAATGATTATAACTACTATATGAATTGGATCTTCATACGGTTATCCGGTATTTACCTTTATTATGCAGAAGCTGTCAATGAAGGCTGGGGCCCTGACGGTAAAGCACCAGGTGGGTCATTGACTGCTTGGGACGCTGTTAACACCATTCGTAACCGTGTTGGAATGCCTAATGTAAAAGCAGAGTTTCGCAACCAGGAGGATTTCCGCGAACGGATACGAAACGAATTGGCTGTAGAGCTTTTCGGCGAGCACAAGCGCTGGTGGGACCTTCGCAGATGGCACTTGATGCATGAACCTGAGCATAAGCGAATTTATCGGATGCGTATTGATAAAATAGCCGAGGGTTCTTTTACTTATACCATCGAAGAAATTGAGACAAAGCGGAGGGTGTTTGATGAAAAGCATTATTGGTACCCTCTCCCGAAAGACGATGTTGAGATGTTAAATAACCTTAAACAGAATCCGGGATGGTAGAGCCGTATGTGTTGTATTCACGAATAACAGATTTTGACATGAAAATTTGGAATATGAAAAATATCAACAGAAACCCTCTGATAAACAGCATTACAATGTTTTTCCTGTTTCTCTTTTTGGTTACCGGATACACCAGCTATGGCCAGCAGGTGGAGGTAGTAGAGATATATGGAACTGTTGTTGAAAGAGAGGGCAATGCCATTCAGAAAGCGCAAGTACTTTATAATAATGGGACGAAATCTACCGTCACAGATAGTGAAGGTAATTTTTTCCTGGAAACGGTCCCCACCGATGTGCTTGTAATCAAACCCCGGAAATATAATAAGAAATATATTGACCTAAAGCTGGCCGATCTTTCGGAACCCATCGTGCTTGTAGATATGCCTATTTATATGAATGAGGATGATCAAGTCAACCTCCCGTACCACAAACTTTCCGAACGAATGGTCACTGGAGCTTTCTCTAGTGTAAAAGGGGAAGAATTGGAAGCTTATCCGACGATCAATGTAGCCAACTCACTGGCCGGCAGGACCCCTGGTTTATATATATCCCAAGATTACGGGCGCCCCGGATGGTCGGAGCCTTCCATCTATCTGCGGGGATTGCACCGAAGCGGGAATAATGCACCTGTCATATTTGTAGACGGCATTGAAAGGGAGATCAGCGATTTGAGCGCCCAGGAGATCGAGTCGATCCATTTTCTTAAGGATGTTACAGCTAAGATCTTGGCAGGCCCCAAGGCTATTAACGGTTTACTGTGGATTGAGACCAAACGCGGCAATCCATACCAGCGCCGAATTGATATCAACGTAGAGTATGGTATCTTTATGCCTACTGATTTACCTGAATATATGGGTTCCTATGATTATGCGCAATTGTATAATGAGGCCCGAGCGAATGATAGGATGTCGCCGATTTATTCTCAGGAAGTCTTGGATGGTTATCAAAATCAAACAGATTCCATATTGTATCCCGATAACGATATGTACGCTGATTTTCTCAATGACCGAATGCCGTTTACCCGTATCAGTTCCCAATTATCTGGCGGAGATGATAAGACCCAGTATTTCATCAATCTTTCCTATGTGAATTCCGGCGGTCTCGAGAATATCGGTCCCACAACGAATTATGACGAATTTAAAGCTAGGGCCAATCTCGATGTTGCATTGACCAATGCAACCACTATGCATTTGGACATTAACAGCAGGCTGGAATTCCGTGAATGGAACAACATGGCACCCTCGGAATTTTTTGGTATGCTCAGCGATCATCGGCCTAATGAATACCCTTATTTCATCAATGAATTTGAAAGCCTTGACTCTGCCAATTTTGGCGCCTCATATCAATATACAGACAATCTTTACGCAGAAGCCACGCAAACCGGTTACCGGATGGACTTCAATCGGATGGGACAGGTCAACTTAGGATTAGATTTTGATCTGAGTCGGTATCTGGAAGGCCTGAGCGCTAAAACTTATTTGATGTTCGACTCTTACAATTACCTCAGGTACAACAAATCGGGCGATTACAATGCCTATATCCCCTATTTGGATGGTGATTCCGTGTTGTTTCAACAGGTGAGATTGAGGCAGGACCTCAGCACCCAGAGTTACCAGGCAGATGATGTTTACAGGCGACTTGGAACATACGGAGCTTTTTCATATGAGAATTCCTTCAATAGGAAACATCATCTGCAATCTAATCTAATGGCCCGATATTATCAAACTGAGCTTAAGAATGAAGCGCATACTCCAAGAAACACCGTTTTAGCCTTCAATTCCCATTATATGTATGATAAGAAATACATCCTGGAAGCCAACTTGGCATGGTATGGGAGCCCCCGTTTCGAGGAGGGTAAACGCTACGGTCTATTCCCGGCCTTTGGAGCCGGATGGGTGCTCAGCGAGGAGTCGTTCCTATCGGGCAGTTCGGTAGTGGATTTTCTTAAACTCAAGGCTTCCTGGGGAATTATGGGAACAAGCCGCAATTTTGCCTCCCACTACCATTATCGGGATGCGTGGTGGAGAGGAAGTAATTATTCTTTCGGCCTTAATAATGGGAACAGCGTTCAGCAGCTTGCTTACATCAATGTCGCCAATCCGTACATCAATTGGGAAGAATCCCGTGAATTCAATATTGGTTTGACGGGTTTGTTCATCTCAGAAAGATTATGGGCAGAGGCGAACTATTTCAATGAGCTACGCTCCGGTATCCTGGTCCAGAGGACCGGCTATTACCCTGCTCTATCAGGAAATTACCTGCCCTATGAAAATTATGAAGTAATCGCCAACACCGGCGTGGAGGTAAGCCTGAGTTTTTCTGACCACATCGGCGATTTCAAATATTATATCGGGACTAACGTCACATTCACCCAATCTGAGTACAAGGTGGTCTCAGAACCGGATTATCCGGATGCATACATGAAACAGGTTGGCCAGCCCGTGGATGCTCAGTTCGGTTGGGAAGATAAAGGACTTTTCCATGACCAAGAGGCGATCGATAATGCGCCCGAACAGATGTTTGGCGAAGTGCTGCCCGGTGATATCAGGTACACTGACCTGAATGGAGACAGTATCATCAATCATGAGGATATGAAGAAAATAGGGAACTGGTTTCCTGATATGGTCTATGGCTTTGAACTCAGCCTTGGTTACAAAGGACTGCAGCTATATATCCTAGGCACAGGTGTTCAGGGGCTTAGTCCTGTCGCCAACGACAAATACAGCTGGGTTAATGGAGAAGATAAATATCCATCTTATATTTTGGACGAGCGATGGACATTAGAAACAGCAGAAACAGCAACCTATCCCAGGCTGACCACGACGGAAGGAAGCAACAATTTTCGAAATTCCACTTTCTGGGTCCGCAGCAGGGATTATTTTAAGGTCAAGAACATTGAGTTATCCTATTCATTACCTCAAAAGTATGTATCCTACCTAGCCATGCAGGAGGCCCGGATATTTATCTGTGGGGTTAATGTCATGACTTTTACACCTTTTGAACGGATGAACCCGGAAAGCCCTTCTGCAGGGATTGTTAACTGGCCGCTTTTCCGTGCCTACACCGGGGGGATAAAATTCACATTCTAATGAAAAAATTATATCCGATGAAATATATACTTTATTCTGTCATTATTGTGGCATTGGTAGGTATAGCTTCCTGTGATGAGGGGCTTCTGGATCCCAATTTCGATGGATCTCTGACCGATGAACAAGTATGGAGCGATCCGGATTTTGCAGAGGGCGTGCTCATTCAGGCCTACAGCGGCATCCCCAGTTTTTATGCTCATTACAGCGGGCAGTTCCTGGATGTGGCCACTGATAATGCAGTCACCAACCGATACGAGGCTTCCATATACAACGTTGCTACCGGTGGATGGACCGCTGCTGTCAACCCGGTAGGTTCCTGGAATAACGATTATCAGCATTTATATCATATTAATCTTTTTTTGGAGAAAGGATTGGATGCTCCCTTCTCCAGGATAAATGAGAAAAAGAGAAAGGAAATACGGGACCGGCTGGTAGGCGAAGCTTATTTTCTAAGGGCTTACTACCATTTCAGGTTATTGCGGGCTTATGCCGGTCCGGATGGCTCGGGGAACATGCTTGGAGTGCCCATTTTAACCGAAGCATTGGAACCGGATCAATTGTTTTTACCCAGGGCAAGTTATGAGGCTGTCGTCGATCAGATCGTTACCGATTGCGACTCCGCAGCAGCTCTTTTGCCACCCGGTTATTTTATAGGGGCTGACAAATGGCTAAATGACACGCAAACCGGCAGGGCCGACTCTGTCGCTGCTCTGGCGCTCAAATCGAGAGTCTTGCTTTATGCCGCATCACCTGCCTACAATACAGAAAAAGAGCAACAAAAATGGATTGATGCAGCAGAGGCTGCTTATGAAGCCATTCAAGCTATTGGTGGTGATTTGCCACCACTCAACTACAGTAAGCCGGGCGATTTATATCATAATCCCAACCATAAAGAAATCATCTTACGCCGTTATGCCGAGAATAACTGGATGGAGAATAATAACTTCATGCCTATTCTTTACGGGCAAGGCCAGACCAGTCCTTCCCACAACCTTGTGCAAGCTTTTCCCATGATCAACGGCTTTCTTATAGATAACAGCCAGTCCAATTATGATCCTCAGAATCCCTACCAAAACCGTGATCCCCGTCTATATGCTACCGTGCTCTTTGACGGAGCCGGTTTCAAGGGGGAAATGATTAAAACTCATGAAGGAGGCCGGGACGCGTCTGGAAGTTCTGTTAATTCAACACGCACCGGGTATTACCTTAGAAAGTGGATGAGCAGTGAGGTGAATTTGAAACCTGGAGAGATAAATAGTGACAAACATTATTTTGCTTTATTCCGGAAAACGGAACTGTTCCTTAATTTTGCCGAAGCTTCCAACGAAGCTTGGGGCCCTCAAACAGCCGGTACGGGGATGAGTATGACCGCTGAAGGGGCCATGCAGATGATGTGGGATCGAGTTGGTTATATATCGGATTTCCCCCTACAGATTGCGGCCCTTAAAGGAAAGGAGGGTTTTCGTGACTTAATCCACAACCAGCGCCGGCTCGAGTTTGCCTTTGAAGGGCACCGATTTTTTGATCTGAGAAGATGGAAAGTTTCCATGAATAAGCTGAATGCCCAAGTGCTTGGGGTCAAAATCCCTGAAGACGGGGGATTTTTAAGCACTTTCGTTGTAGAAGAGCGGGATTATAAAGATTATATGTATTACGGACCCCTTCCTTACGACGAGGTAATTAAGAATGATCAACTGGTTCAGAATGCCGGTTGGTAATATTAAAAATAATAAAAATAGACTTAAACAGAAACTATATGAAAAAGTATAATATAATACTGTTCTTTCTTTTTATAATCGCTTTCAGCGATTGTGAAAGATACGAAGATTATATAACCGACTTCGATTACACCACCATCTATTTCCCATATCAAAATCCCCTTAGAACTGTGGTGATGGGTGATGGACTGGATTTTGAAGTAGGGGTAGTTATTGGTGGCCGACGGGATAATCAGCAGCAGGAAACCGTTAAGTTCGAGAAAGACATTGCCCTGCTCAGTGGAACTGACCTCAGGTTGCTTCCTGAGGAGTATTACAGTTTAAGTGATGAGTCGAAGATGGTCATTCCACCGGGCAGCATCTTTGGCAGAATAACCGTAAGCCTGGATTCTTCTTTGTTTGTCAATGATACGTTGAGTTATAAGGCCACTTATGCCCTGCCATTACGAATTACGGAAACTACTGCTGATTCCATACTGCAGGGGGTATACAACGAGGCTGCCGGTCAATATGAAATTGCCCCCAAGGATTATACTGTTGTTGCGGTAAAATACATTAATCCCTATCATGGCTCCTATTATCATAAAGGAAGGGAATATGTTTATGATCAGGGAGGCACGCTTGTCGATACCATTGTGTATTCCTTACCCAACCTGGTGAACAATTTCACTTGGGATTTAGATACCCGGGGACCTAATAAGTTATTAACCACCAGTATCGGCTCCCATATAAGTGATGGTCAAGGTACCTATGCCATGGTAATCATTGTTGACGGAACCAATGTAACCATTCAGAATGTGAATGATACTTTGAGTGACATTACGACAGTAGTGGGTGAGTCCTCCAGCTACGATGCGATAAACCGGATATTCTATCTTGATTATTCTTATATGGACGAGGATAGTATGCGATATGAATCTACTGATACACTGGTATTCCGTGATAACGGGATGAAATTTGAAACTTGGTAAAATAGTTCTTTAAGATATTGATTAAAAACTTAACTATTTCAAATAAACCATTTGTTTAATTAAAAATTCTAGCTTATGAAAAAGATTACGTTTACTTTAATTGTATTGCTAATGAGTCTTGGCACGGTTTTTTCTCAAACGGAAGTGACACCGGTATTATATTTACCATTTGATACCGAGATTATTCCTGATGGAGAGGATAGGGTGTCCATTGTTGACAGTGTCGACGCGGTACATCACGATCCCACCACCCCCCATCAACGCTGGATGGATTATCCCGGCGGAGCACTGGTGGATACTTCGCAGCTAGCTGATACCACCATGGA
>CAYOVC010000045.1:0-12312 GCA_964407305.1 uncultured Bacteroidaceae bacterium
ATTCTGATAGGCAAAACTGATCTCGGCCCCCATCAATACAATCAGCCATGTAATCTGCAGCCACAGGAGAAAAAGAGGTATGGCCGCAAAACTACCATACAGGGTATTGAATCGGGTCACACCCACCTGTAATTCGAAATATCCCCACTGCACAAACATATACAAACTACCAGCCACGATACCGGCAATCAGTGCATATTTAAACTTCACCTTGGTATTGGGCATCACCATATAAACCAACGTAAACAGCAGCCACATGGAGGCAAATGGCACCAGTTTAAGCATTGGCTGAATGAATTCAAAATTATTGGCTGCCTGGTTGATTTTTACAGTAAAACTTCCAGAGAGGGCAATTGCAAAGGGTGTAATAATCATGATGGCCAGGTAATCTGAAAATTTCCTGATTGGAGGCCTTGCCTTTTTTACCTGCCATATATCATTAAAGGATAACTCAATATTGTTCAGAACCTGTATTACTGACCAGAAGAGTATAACAAAGCCAATACCTGCTACAAGACCACCTTTGGTATTATCAAGCAGATCACTTACCATGCCTTTTATCCAGGTCATCATCTGATCCTGCTCCTGGAAGCTGTTGTCAATAAATTCATTCATGCGGTCCTCGAATCCAAAACCTTTGGCGATACCAAAGGCCATCGCAAAGATTGGCACGATTGAAAGCATGGTGAAATAAGTAAGTGAAGATGCCCGCAGTGCTGCCCGGTCCTCAAAGAATCCCTTAAATGCAAATACCATGATTCTGATCTGGCGGATAAGAAAACCCCTTCTGCCGGATCTTGATCGCATTTCATGGGTCCAAATTTCAGTCTGGAAAAAATGTATTATCCTTTTTATCATATGTTATGCAACTGATTCTTTAACAAAGATAAATTATTTTAAGTTCAAAGTACACTTTGTAAGTTGCATAGCAGCTATTCAGACATGCGAAGTATATCTTTTGTTTAAATCAACATGCCTCTTCGCATTCATATGATACACTACCATTTTTATCCATATTTGTTCAGAGGGGATTTCCGAAATAACATAAATAATCCATCCTACAATTGCTTTCTCTTATGATTCAAATGATTATCTTCGCTGTCGCAAAAATGACCAGAATATTTATTTGATGTAGCCTTTGTGAATTAACAAGCCCTTATGGTTGTAATTGGCTGTGCATAGATTTAAACGCACCTATTAATTTAGCAGGAAAAAAATATGTCTGTTCGCATTGAACGCACAAAAGCCTTCTAACTGTACTTACAAACTTTAAATATATCCTGCGCAATGGAAATACGAATTCTTGACCTCATTGAAGGAGCCCGCAAGGCCACTGGTCTGACAGTGATCATTGATGTGTTCAGGGCCTTCTCACTCGAGTGTTATGCGTTTGACAGAGGTGCTTCAAAAATCATTGCTGTGGGAGATATCGGTGAGGCTTATCTGATCAAAGAAGAGCATCCGGATTATATTTTGATAGGTGAAAGGGAGGAAAAGATGCCGAAGGGATTCGATTATGGAAACTCACCTTCCCAGATTTTGCATGGTGACTTTACCGGTAAGACCATTGTTCACACGACTAGCTCGGGGACCCAGGGCCTGGTCAATGCTGTAAATGCAGATGAGGTTATAACCGGAAGCTTTGTCAATGCCGGAGCAATCATTGAATATATCCGACAAAAATCTCCAACAACTGTTTCTCTTGTTGGAATGGGATTTGCAGGACTTTACCAGGTAGAGGAGGACGCCGGTTGCGCTCAATACATTGCAAACGAACTCAGGGGCACAGAGAATAATTTTAATCGCATGGTCAATCTGATCAGAAATACAAGTGGTCAGCGTTTTTTCCTTGAAGAAAATCAACATCACGCTCCAAAAGAAGATTTTGATCTTTGCCTGAACATCAATAGGTTCAATTTTGTTCTAAAAAGGGTGATTGAAAATGACAGAATGGTTCTAAAAAAGACAAAGATTTAATATGGCTTCAATTAAAAAGAAATTTGAGAATTGGAAACTTCGTAAATGGTATCAGAAGGCAGGTGACATATTCTTCTGGGGGCTACTTGTTCTTTTGTTGATACCCGGACCGAGAAAGCAAATTGCTACCGGTGTAAACAAGGCTTTTTTACATCTGCGGCGGCCCTCGTTGGTTCAGGAAAAAAATGCATATCATTTAACCGAAGTTGATTATCAGTGGGATATCAGAAATTCTGATGGAGATATGCTGGATCCTGCCAATTTGGAGGGTGAGGTGATATTCCTGAATTTTTGGGGAACCTATTGTCCCCCATGCATCGCAGAAATGCCGGAAATCCAAAACATTTATAACGATTATGGCGACAAAGTCAGGTTTATCCTCGTATCAGCAGAGGCCAGAGAGAAAGTTGAATCTTTTCTTGCTTCCGGAAATTACAGTCTGCCAAGCTATTATGGTGGCAGAAACATGTCCGGTCCCTTTACTGTAAGATCCATCCCCACCACATTTGTTATATCACGGGATGGCCGGATCGTATTAAAGAAAGTCGGAGCGGCCGATTGGGACAGCAAAGCAATGAGAAGAATTTTTGACCAATTGCTCAACAGTTAATATTTTCAGGATTTTTTTTGGTTATTTTTACATTTTCTGTCAGTAAAAGCGCTAACATCAATTGATTATGATTTATAAAACGCTGTTTACCATATTTTTTTCAGTTCTGCTTACAATTGGATGCAGGCCCGGGTTCGAGCACCGGATTACAATTGAGGAGTTACAGGAAACGCTCGAATTTCTTGCCAGCGACAGTCTGAAGGGCCGTTTTCCCGGATCCCCCGAAGACTCAGTATTATCACAATACATCGTCGGCAGACTGGAGCAATCCGGGATGGTTATGCTTGATAGTAACGGAATCCAGTCGGTACATGCAGAGCGCGGACATACTGTCACATCAAACAACCGCTTTTTGATCGGGGAGAAGCGGGGAGCCATCATAGAAGGAGTAAATCTGAAGGTCCTTGGTTTCAGTTCTACAGATACAATCCACGGAGAAATTCTACTGGCATCAAAGTTACCTGATAAAGAGATGACGGATTTAGATGAAGGCATACTGGTATTGCCCCTGCCGGAAGCTCTTCCTTCTAATGAATACGATCTTTACGCTTTTCTCAGGTCACAGGGTCTTGCAGCGGCCGATAGAGGAGCCGGCGCCGTGGTTTTTATATACAAGGATCGTTTCTCACTGCCGGCAAATAGCAAGAAACAGACGCTTCATATCCCTGTCATCGCAATCCCTTTTCAGCAGCTTGCCGGACTCTCAGGCTTTTTCTCACTCGAACTTTTTACAGCCATAGCAGAATCAGAAATGCATACAGTGATCTCAACAGGTATCCATGCAACAATTGAAACTGAGGTAATCGCCAATGAGATAGAAACCTTCAACACCATCGCCGGTTTAAAGGGAAGTGATCCCGGTCTGTCAGATCAGTATATCCTCATCGGTGCACACCACGATCATCTTGGCATGGGCGGCCGGGGCTCATCTTCAAGAAGACAGGATACAATTGCCGTACATTACGGTGCAGATGACAATGCTTCGGGTGTCGCCGGTGTAATCGAACTTTCTCAGCATCTGATGAGCAGATCGCCGTCACGCAGCTTCGTATTCGCTACATTTGCTGCTGAGGAGATGGGGCTGTACGGATCTAAGAAACTTGCTGAAGACCCTCCCGTTCCAATTGAGGATCTGAGTGTCATGATCAACCTGGACATGATTGGCAGGCTCAATCAGGACAGACAACTACAGATTGGGGGCATCGGCACATCACCATTGTTCCGGCCGCTCATCGATTCTTTGAACAGCTCATTTCAGTTCAACATTGCTTATTCCGAAGCGGGTTATGGTCCATCGGATCACTCCTCCTTCTATGCAAAGGATGTTCCAGTACTGTTCATATCAACCGGTGCACATACCGATTATCACACCCCTGAAGACAACATTGAAAAGATCAATTATGAGGGAATGCAGGAGGTACTCTATTTTATATCTGATATTGCATTTCATATTTCCACTTATCCGGATAAGATCCCGTTCAGAGAAGCCGGACCAAAAAAGTCTTCCGGGTCAAGGGGCAGGGAAGGCATGGTTACTTTTGGGCTTATGCCTGATGTCATGTATGACGGTAATAACGGAATGCCAGTATCTTTTGTTACCGAAGGAAAGCCAGCTGCCATCGGCGGCATGAAAAGTGGTGACAGGATCATTAAGATCGATGGGAAGCCTGTTGGGAATGTACACGATTATATGGAACGACTATCTGCGTTAAAAGAGGATCAATCAGTTATTGTTACGGTTCAGCGGAATGAAGAGATCATCGAGTTACTGATACAGTTATAAAGCGTAGAAGAGATGAAGATTAAATTACTGATTAGAAAGATACTTTACTGGTTTCTTGCGTTTTTTATCACCATTGGGGCTGCCGTTTACCAGAGAATGACCGGTCCCACATATCCACTCGACATCAAGGTTTCTGAGGAAACAGAGACGTACAAATTATCATTACCAAGGTCACATGGCGAAGAAACCGATTGCCCGGTTGAGATCACTATCCCCGACCGGTATTCAGGTGAAATCGAATACAGGCGCTTCCCAACCAGCGATCCCTGGGATACAATCAGGCTTCACCGTATTGATGATCACTTGATCGCATTTCTGCCCCTGCAGCCCCCTGCCGGAAAACTCGAGTATCATCTGAACCTCTATGAAAATGGCACAGCTATCGATTTGGGATTGGAGGAAAATATTGTCCTTCGGTTTAAAGGCAGTGTTCCTAACTGGGCATTAATACCACATGTACTATTGATGTTTTTAGCGATGCTATGGTCGAATGCAACTGGCTTACAGGCTGCAGCAAAAATAAAAACTTACCGGCGAAACGCATTTATCACTGTGATACTTATCATTACAGGTGGATTAATACTGGGGCCAATCGTTCAGAAATATGCCTTTGGAGCCTACTGGACCGGCTGGCCGCTGGGTGAAGATCTTACGGATAACAAAGTGCTTGGCTCTGTTGTATTATGGATTACGGCCATTGTGCTGAACCGCAAAAAAGAGCGGAGGTGGTTAATTATTGTTGCCGCCGCGTTCCTCTTTTTCATATACATGATTCCCCACAGCATGCGTGGTTCAGAGCTGGATTTTGAAACCGGAGAGGTTATCACCGGATCCATCTTCTTTTTTGTGGTCATTTGCAGCGTCCGGTTCAAAGAAAAACTTGCAAAATCAAAGCTGCATCGCTAATTTCGAAGCACCAACAGAAATTACAATAAATGAGAAAGTATCAGTGTACAGTTTGTGGATTTGTCTATGATCCCGTTGAGGGAGATCCTGATTCCGGGATCGCTCCGGGAACTCCTTTTGAAGAGATACCGGATGATTGGTCATGTCCGGTATGCGGCGTTAACAAATCTGAATTTGAACCCGTCGAATAGAAGATTGGTTCTCCTCCCTGCAGCTAAAAAAGGATTGGTGGTTATTTCATTGCTGCCAATCAATACTTAACCGGGGCATTCTGAAGCAGGGCAAGCAGAAGTTGCCAAAATTTGGATACTGATTCGATGTGGAGCTTTTCCTCCGGTGTATGAGCCCCTTTAATGGTCGGACCAAATGAGATCATATCCAGGTAGGGATATTTTTCAAGAAACAAACCACATTCAAGTCCGGCATGAATTGCCTTGACCTCCGGATTTTTATTAAACAGTTCCCGATATGTCTTCTCCGCTATTTGAAGTATTTCAGAGTCAGGATCCGGCTCCCAACCCGGATAACCGCCCGTTTGAACCACCTCGCCCCCTGCAAGTTCAAACAGTGCCGCCAAGCGGTTAGAAACATTTTTCAGGGCAGAATTTCTTGAACTTCTCTGGCTTGTAAGCACCTCTATACAATCATCGGCTGTATCCTTTAATACGGCCAGGTTCGTTGATGTTTCAACCAGGTTTTCAATATCCCTGCTCCATGAAATCACACCATGAGGACAACCATACAGTACGTTCAGTAACCTTCGTTGAAATTCACGCTTAAATTGAATTTCCGGAAGATCGGTTGGTACCATTTTAATTTTCAATCCGGGTTCAATATCACCCAATTCACCAGTGATGACTGAAAGAAAAGTTTCAAAGTACCTGGAAACCGCTTCGGCATATTTCGGCTTAAAAACGATAACAGCCATGGCTTCTCTTGGAATGGCATTGCGAAGTTTTCCTCCCTCAAAAGAGGCGAGTCCGATATTTATTCGCTGATCCAAATTCCATAGTAAACGATTTAAAAGCTTAATAGCATTGCCATATCCCTTGTGGATCTCATCTCCTGAATGTCCACCCTGCAAACCCTCGAAAATAATTTTCATTGCCTGCATATTACCAGACACCCGTTTCATTTTCTTACTGAATCTCCCGATGGTATCCACTCCCCCGGCACAACCAATAAATATCTCTCCTTCATCCTCGGAATCCAGGTTCAAAAGTATTTTCCCTTGCATAAAGTTCTCTTCCAGTCCGAAAGCACCGGTCATTCCGGTCTCCTCATCAACAGTAAACAGACATTCTATGGGTCCATGTTCAATACTGTCTGAGGCCATCAGTGCAAGGGAAGCAGCGATCCCGATACCGTCATCAGCACCCAGGGTGGTTCCTTCCGTTTTTACCCATCCATCCTGTATTATTGACTTGATCGGATCTTTGGAAAAATCATGTTCCAAACCGGATAATTTTTCGGCGACCATATCAAGATGACTCTGGAGAATGATTGTTTCGCGGTTCTCATATCCTTTTGTGGCCTTTTTACTTATGAGAATATTACCAGCCTTATCAGTCTTATAATCCAGGTTGTAATCGCTGGCAAATTGCCGTATATACTCAATAATTTTTTCTTCATGACGTGACAAGCGAGGTATTTTCAGTATCTCATCAAAATAGTTCCAAACCCCGGTCGGCTTCAATTCTTGCATATGCTCCTATAACATGTAAATTATTAGATCGAAAAAGTCTCTGTAATATATCTTTGACAAAGATAATAAACTAACGTTTTATCAAGCGACAAACTATGAACAACTACAAACAAACCATTGTGTCTTTGCCGGGCGACGGTATCGGGAGAACCGTTCTGGAGGAGACAATAAGGATTTTGGAGCATGCAGGATTCAATGCAAATTGGGTGGAAGGTGACATTGGATGGGAGTTCTGGATAAAAGAGGGAAATCCACTTCCTGAAAGAACGATCCGGCTGCTGGATGAGCATAAGATCGGACTGTTCGGTGCCATCACTTCCAAACCAAAAGATGAAGCAATGGAGGAGCTTGATCCGTCATTCATTGACAAAGGATTGGTATACTCCAGTCCGATCGTTGGTCTCCGCCAGCATTTCAATCTCGACATCTGCCTTCGCCCCTGCCGTTCCTATAAAGGAAATCCACTCAATTTTATCCGCCGTGGCAGGAACGGTGAGATCGAGGAACCGATGATCGACGTGGCGATCTTCCGGCAAAATACGGAAGGGCTCTATGGTGGGGTAGAATGGAGTGACCCACCTGATATTGTGTATGATGCTCTGAACTCGCATCCAAAATTCAGAAAGAATTTTTCGGGCGTACCAAAAGAGGAGTTATCCATTTCAACCCGTATTTTCACGAAAAGGGCAACGGAGCGTATCCTGAGAGCGGCATTTAACCATGCAAGAAAAAATAGCTACAAAAGCGTAACAGTGTGTGAGAAACCCAATGTAATCAGGGAGACCTCGGGCATGATGTACAGGATGGCCAGGGAGATACAAAAGCAGGACTTCTCTGATATTGAACTCTGGAATACGAATATTGACGCACAGATGATGTGGCTGACCAAAAATCCGGAGGACTACGGTGTGATTGTTGCAGGTAATATGTTCGGAGACATTGTTTCCGATGGATTTGCCGGGCTGATAGGAGGGCTTGGATTCGCCTGTAGTGCAAATATGGGTGAGGAGGTAGCGGTATTTGAACCTACGCACGGATCGGCCCCTAAATATGCAGACTACAAGAGATCGATTGTGAACCCGATCGCCATGGTTGAGTCGTCCTGTATGATGCTCGACCACCTTGATGAGAAAGATATCTCCGCAAGGATCAGAAAGGCAATCGCTATCGTAATCGAGGAGGGAAAAGTGAAGACCTATGATATGATGAAGCTTCCCGGACGGCAGGATGTGCTGGAGCAGGGGGCCGCTTCGACCCGGGAGATGGCAGATGCAATTATCAGAAATCTTTAAATACCAACAATGGATCAGCACGAAGAAATCATGGAGCTTTGGCCCGAGATTGGCTGGATCTCCAGTACCGGGTTAAGGGATCAGGTTACCGCAACCTGGGCATTGGCACTTGAAAAGAGCGTTCTTACACCTGGAGACCTCAGGACCATTCCTTTCACCCTGTTGTGTGGTCCGGATCTGAGGGTCAGTTTTATGGACCATAAACGGGCAGTTGTACATATAGCAAGGGAGAGCGGTCAGAAGATCAATGATTTTTTTGGTGATGCCCTGCCCGTGGATTTGGATACACTGATTGCAGGTGCCATACTGGCCGATGTGGGGAAGCTATTGGAGTATGAGTTGAATGAAGAGGGCAATGCGGTTCAGGGCAATTATGGCAAATACCTCAGGCACCCCTTTTCAGGTGTTTCCCTCGCCGAGCAATGTGGCGTTCCCCCGGGGGTGTGCCACATCATTGCCACCCATGCAGGGGAAGGGAACATGGTGAAAAGGTCGACAGAGGCTTACATTGTTCATCATGCAGACTTCATGACCTTTTTGCCCTTTAAGGAGCGTCTGGAAATATCTTGACGGTCCGGTCTCCGTTTGAATTTCCATAGGCCCGGAACATGGCTGAGGTGTTAAAGACCATCGCTGCCTCGCCGTGATGATCCAAAACGATGATACCACCGCTGGCACCTAAAGCTTCGACCTGTTCAAAGATCACCTCCCGGGCAGCCACTTCGGCCGAATATTCCTTGTATTCCATCAGAGCGATCACCTCTTTGGCTGCAGCGACACGGATAAAATACTCACCCTGTCCGGTGCAGGACACACCTGCTACTCCATTTTTTGCATATGTTCCGGCTCCAATTACAGGGACATCTCCTACCCTGCCATGCTTTTTATTGGTGATCCCTCCTGTGGAGGTTCCGGCACAGAGGTTTCCATACTGATCCATGGCTACACAGCCTACAGTCCCGAATTTATCCGCTTTCAGGGCACTTTCCAGGGATCGCTTGCTCTTTTCGGTAATGAAAAATTCCGGTGGTACGATTTCCAATCCCTGTGATTTTGCAAACTTCGTTGCACCCGGACCGGAAAACATCACGTGTACCGAACTGTCCATGACCCTTCTGGCCACAGTGACCGGATTTCTTACATCAGTAAGACCGGTGACAGCACCGGCATTCAGATTCTTTCCCTGCATGATGGAAGCATCAAGCTCTGCGATACCTTCACTTGTAAGTGCAGCACCTTTTCCGGCATTAAACAAGGGGTTATCCTCAAGGTACATGATCGCCTGTTCAACGGCATCGACACTCTCTCCGCCTGACTCTAAAACAGACAATCCGATCTGCAACGCAGAATCCATTGCATTCAGATAAGCTCGTTCCCCCTCTTCCCCAAGCTTTTCAGGGGTAGCATATCCTGCTCCTCCATGGATTACAATTGCATAACTAAACGGCTCTTCCTGTTGAGAATTGCATCCGATGAGAATGCTTGCCAGGATAAGAATAAGAATGTTCCGGTTCATGGGGCATAAAATTTTATCACTCCCTAAATATACATATATTCAGAGAGTGACAAAATAGAATAGCTCATAAGTTTTTGCTACTTCAACAGCAGGTTTCCATACCGGATATCAGCTTCTAAAACTGAATCAGAATTTCCGCCGATATTTCCTCTCACCATCTCACGAACCCCTTCCCGGCTAAACTGATAATCCCCTTCCGGAATGCTGATGGATCCGTATTCAGTTTTTGCATCAATGTTAAAAGCGCAGTTCTTGTCCAGACCAGCTTTAAAATTACCATAAGTCATTTCAGCATAGATCTCTTTAAACTGATTAGAAATTGTACCCACAGATACCTGGGTATAGTCGCTTTCAAGCGTCATAGAACCTTCCAACACATCTACAAACAACTTATCGTATTTACTCTGGAAATCGAGATTGACGATTTTTCCAAGACTAAATTTTGAATAGGTACTTTCAATGCTCAGGACCTCAGAATCATCAATGGAAAGCTCGCTATACTGGATGTTGATGTTCATAGCATTGACATGATCAATTGCAGCCTTTCCATAAGCAAGATCCATAGTGTTCCATGTATCTTTTCCGGAAGCTGCAAGCGAATTTGCCGTAAGGTTCCCATATTTTAACACTATTTCTGCCATACCAGAAATATCCTGAATAAAAACATTGCCATAACTCTGTGCAAGATCGACATTGATATAAGATGGGACTTTCACTTTATAAACAACACTCATTTTATTGTTGCCACTCATTTTTTTTGAATCAATCTTTGTTGTAAAGTGTACCTCTGAAGTTTTTTCTGCAACATCAATAGCAATAGCATTCAATAACTCCTCTGCTTTAGATTGCGAAGTGGCCTCTGTTGTAATAATAACCTCAACAGAGAGGTGGTTCCTGTCCCAATTGACCAGGTTGATCTCCCCATACTTGTTGGAAATTCCAAGTAAATATCCTTCGCTGATCTTGTATTCCTTGCTGATCTGTTTTTCAGCTTTTTGTGCATTTACAATCCCTGTGGAAGTTGTAAGAGCTACAACAACCAGAAAGAAAATGGCTATGTTAGATCGTAGATTGTTCATTTTGATTTGTTTTTAAGTTTTTAAATTGTATTAAATGTTCAATGATCTGATCCATCACCTGCAGTTTAATCCGGTAATGCTGGATCAGCGCATTCATAACGCGTTCATCGCCTGGGTTTGCATTAAGCTCCTTTAAAAGCTCATTGTAGTAATCATCCATTTCCGATAATTCCTTGAGCAGAATCTCCTGCTCATCTTCTGAATCAAATGGAATAGCTGCAATATCTTCATATCGGTCATTCACCTGACTGGTATAATAAGTTCTCACCTCCTGAAATTCTTCAGTCACAACATTTTCTGCCATTTTATTACCTCCCTTGCCGGTCTTTACAATCACTATCCCTGAAGTGATGATCACTGCCAATGAAGCAGCGATTTGCAGGGCATGCCGGAAGTTGATCCTTCTCACAACAGGTTTCCTATTATGCTGTAGTCTTTTCCGGAACCTCTTAAAATGGCCGCCAGGTGCATCAGCCATATCGATCCTCGTCCTGTTCTCAATGATATATTTTTCCAAATCGTTCATGATACTGCCCTTATTTCTTTTAGTTTTTCAGCCAGCTGCTTCTTTGCCCTGTGGTATTGGGTTCTTGAAGTAGCATTTGTAATATGAAGAATCTCAGAGATCTCTTCGTGATCATACCCTTCAATGAGGTAGAGAGAGAGAATTATTCGGTAACCATCGGGAAGTGCAGCTATCGACTCAGCAATCATTTCAGGTCGTATATCTTTGTAATTTAGATACCCCTCCTCCCTCTCCTCTGCAATTTCAGGCACTGTGTCCAATGATATCATTGCTTTCCTGGTTCTGATCAGGTCCAGCGAACGGTTGATCACAATTCTTTTGAGCCAGGCCCCAAATGATACTTCCCCCCTCCATGTAGCAATTTTCTGAAATGCACTCAGGAAACTTTCCTGCATCACATCTTCTGCATCTTCTGCATTGTTAAGCAATCTTAACGCAATGTTATACATGGCTTTATAATACCTTTTGTATACATTAAGCTGCGCTTTCCTTTCACCCTTTCTGCATGCATCAATCAGCACAGAAAGGTCATTGCTATTTTGGTAACTTCTCATATTCGATCAAATGACGGTAATGAAATCTGAATGTTGCATGAAAAGGCAAAAAAAGCAGAACGCTCCATTCTTTTCGATTGGTGATAGCACCGTAAAAGAAAGTGTCGGTTCAGTAAGAATCAGGCTTTTACTTTCCTGACGGCATCGATCACGGTTCCGTCGACCCATTTAATTACAGCAACGACATCATCATCAAATCTGGCGGATTGGGGCTTGCCGCAAATTTGCTCTGCCTCGGCTTTCAGTTCCTCAATGGTTTTTATGGGCAGACCGCTATGTTTAACTGCCTGGATGAGGTCTTCCCTGCCAGGATTAATGGCGATCCCCCGTTCAGTAACGATCACATCAATCAGTTCACCCGGTC
>CAYOVC010000046.1:0-12257 GCA_964407305.1 uncultured Bacteroidaceae bacterium
GTTCAGGTCGCGACTTGCCAGAAGCTTCAGTAAGCCTGAAGATTCCGGAACTGCCTCAGCTTTCAGACTTGACATGGTACATTGATGAGGAGTATGTGTTGCATGTGGAGGCGCTGCTCACCGATCCCCCGGGACAGTCAGATTATTATTCAATACGATCCTCAGGCATTCAGAAATACTCAAAGAAAATATATGAGGGCGATTCTGCCTATAGAATTGAATACCTGGCTGAAGGTTATTATTATGGGTACGGTTATCCCGACTCTCTTGCAGAATATTCAACAGGCTCAGGAAGAAGTTTTAACGATAATTCGAAACAAAAGATCAACGGTGGGGGGATCATCTATTTTTCTGATCGGCTCTTTGATGGTACCAGCAAACGCCTTAACATGAATCTGAGTTTGATCCATACATGGAATGATTCCATCCCTGAGATCACGGTGCACTTTGCGAAGAATGATGTCCATCTCTTCAATTTTATTGAATCCTATATCCGTTATGAGCCGGAACCAGATATTGAGATTATACAACCCTCAAGAATTTATACGAATATTGAGAATGGATTCGGACTGTTGACGGCTGAAAGCAAGATTACCGAATTGATCGATCTGACAGATGTCTACAGTGATCCCGATTTTATAGCTTACCGCGATTCAGTAATGAATTATTGATAGTACAATACAACAATTCTGACAAGTATCACCGGTTTTCAGTACCTGGACAGGATTGCTCCAACAAGCAGGTTAAACCCTTTTAATTAAATTTTGCGTTTTTCCCAATGATAGAAAGCAGTGAACAAACATCAGCAGTGCAGTCCTACTTAAAGTGATAAACAAAGATCACAGTGGCTTCGAATGCCGGTTTTTTGCTGTCTTTGATCTCCAGGACCACGTCAATCTCGGCCTTTGAAAGTCCCCTGAGGTCCTTGATCGATTTTAGCGCTGCCTTTACCCGTACCTCACTGTCTACAATGACAGGCTGTATGAACTTCAGCTTTTCCATACCGTAGTTCACCAGCATCTTGATATTATTCACCTCCACGATCTGCTCCCAATGATAGGCGAGGATTGAGACGCTCAGATAGCCATGGGCAATGGTGGCGCCAAACGGGCTCTCCTTTTTTGCCCTTTCAGGGTCAGTATGGATCCACTGATGGTCGAGGGTGGCATCTGCAAATTGATTGATCTGCTCCTGCGTGATCTTCTGCCATTGAGAATAACCCAGGATCTGGCCTGTCTGCTTCTCAAAGTCGGCATGACTGTCAATGATCAGTTTTTCCATCCGTTTATCATTTATTATTTTAATCGATATTTTCAAAAAAGAGCGATGCAGAACTGGTACTGATCACCATCTTGTCAAACTGGAAGATATAATCCTGGCCAAGGTTGCCGTAGACCTTCTCCGGGTCCTTGTAAAGCGACGCTGTATGCACCTCGATGCCTGAAATTGTCGCACTGCTTTCAGCAACTTTCAGATGCACCGAATCGATGATATATGATGTAAACTCCTTGCTGCCCCCCAATCCACCGATGTTATAGGTATGCTCTTCACATGTTGAGTCAATTTTCTCAGAATGCATGGTATAGTATGGCTTGTAAAAAGAGCTGAAAGCGGCACCGGTATCAAAATACCATGGCATCGTATCCTTCTCAATGATCACTGAGATAACCGGGTCAAGTTCATCAATCGCCAGGTTATGATAATCGTACGTACGCTCCTTCTTAGGAATGAAAACAGAATCGTTTTGGATCACATGAAACTCGCCAAGCGATTTCAGGATGGGAAAAGCGATGGCCCCGTTCACGGAATAGTCATAATCTGGTAAAGTCAGGTCCTTGTCATCAAACACCCAGAAGACCGAATTCTTTACAATGATCGATCCCAGGTATAGCTCTTTCACAACAGCGAGATCACATTCCACCACATTGCCGGTGATCCCTTCCACCTCAAAATCAACTTTAAGAATTTCGATCCCGAGTCTTTCTGCAATGCTTCTCCTCATGAAGGAAAAGCTTGATCCGGTATCGAACAACATATTCAAAACCGTATCCTCCACTGATACCGGAATATTAACCAGTCTCATCTTGTCCGTGATTAAATTGATCCCGCAGTCGGAAGGCTTCAACACCTCCTGCTCAGGGGTTTCAGTGAGGGCCTGGAGGATTTTTCGCTCATTCAGCAGGTGTTCATATGCTGGTGTGTCAATGAGATGCTGGTAATTATTTATGAGCAAGGTGCATGAAGCAAGTGCACCGTTGTAGTTGAATAGGTTGTGATGATTGATGTACCTTGTCTTTTGTACATTCCTCAGCTCTGTTTCTGAAAGCCCCTTCTCAAACCTGTTGAGAAGCTTGCTGATGCTTGCATTTGAGGCCTCATGCTGATAAAATGCGTTTTCAGCTAAAGCATTGAAATAGATACGGTATTTCTTGGTGAGAAGGTGCTGGTTTTCTGCAAGGGTACTTTTTAGCTTAAAAAAATCCTCTTTCTCATAATAATCATGCAGTTGCTCTGTCAGTAAAGTACGGTTTGTCCTTTTATCCTGATTACATGCAACAGTCAAAACTGCCAGGAAGATCACTGTGATCAATCTGGTTTGATATATGAAAACCCCCTGTTTAATCGGTTTATAAGCTTTTCTGATCGCAATTTACAATTTGAAGATACACAAGATAATTGAAATTCAACTATTTTGTCAACAGGTCACCATCAAAAATGTTTGATGCGCATTAGAAGTTATTCACCTTTCCGCTTACCATTATTCTGACAGCTGATTTACTGCCTGTGGGTAATCCGGTCTTTCTCTGTAAAGGAAGACTATTGTTAAGAAGTGCCGGCCCGTTGTTTAAGGCCGGATAACCACAATAAATGCTGCCGGATAAAGTAAATCCTTTTTTTATTTGGAAATTAGCTTAATGTTCCATAATTTTTTTGAACTTTTAAAGGTGCAATCAGTCTAATTGTTAAAAGCTCTCTTTCAATAAATCATTATGATCAATTATTCAGGAACATATACCGACCAGTACCAGCTTAGCATGGCCCTGGCCTATTTCAGAAAGGAGAAGAGACAAAAAGCCGTTTTCGACTACTTCTTCCGTAAGCTTCCTTTTGAGGGAGGGTATGCTGTTTTTGCCGGACTGGATGTTCTGCTCGATACCCTTGAAAACCTGGAATTCGACGCGAATGACCTTGAATTTCTTGATGAAAATGGTTTTCCGTCCGATTTCCTGGATTACCTCGACAATTTTAGTTTCAGTGGCACGATCTACAGTTCCCGCGAAGGTGATGTTGTTTTTCCGACAAGACCCGTTCTTTCAGTTGAGTCCGATATAATTGAGGCCCAGATTATTGAATCGCTTTTGCTGAATATCCTTAATTTTCAGACACTCGTGGCAACCAAGGCCAGCAGGATGCGATTGATGGCCGGCGATATGAAACTGGTTGACTTCGGAATGAGAAGGGCACAGGGACCGGGCGCATACTATGCCAGCAGGGCAGCCGTTATCGGCGGCTTCAATGCAACCAGCAACACACGAGCAGGTCTTGATTTTAACATCCCTGTTTCCGGAACGATGGCCCATAGTTTTATCCAGAGTTATGACGATGAACTGGAGGCCTTCAGGGATTTTGCCGCTGTGCATGCAGACAATTGCGTGCTGCTTGTTGATACCTATGATACGCTGAAAAGCGGGGTTCCCAATGCGATCACGGTGGGGAAGGAGATGAAGGAGCGTGGCGAACAGCTCAAGGGGATCCGCCTGGATAGCGGTGACCTGGCTTATTTTGCAAAAGAGAGCAGGAAGCTTCTGGATGCGGCCGGACTGGACGATGTGAAGATTGCAGCCTCCAACCAGCTCGATGAATATGTGATAAAAAGCCTGAATGACCAGGGTGCCCCCATCGATCTTTTTGGCGTGGGCACCAGCCTCGTAACAGGTTCACCCGACGGAGCGCTCGACGGGGTGTATAAGCTGGCCTATGCAAACAAAGCCCCGCGCATCAAGCTGTCGGAAAATACCGGTAAGATCACATTGCCCGACCAAAAGAGGGTGTTCCGCCTGGTCAATGACGATGGTAGCTGGGCCGGCATCGATGCTGTTGCATTAAAGAGTGAGGAGGATTTTCAAATCATCCATCACCCTTTTGAATACGGTAAATCGATGAAGATCGATTGCTACCGAAAGGAGGATCTGCTGGTCAGGGTGATGGAAAATGGCAAGCGCACTGCAGAAAAGCAATCCCTTGAAAAGATCGCAGCATATAGCATGGAGAGACTGAGCCTCCTGCCTGATGAGTATAAACGGTTTGAAAACCCGCACATCTATAAAGTGGGATTAAGTCTCGCACTGAAGGAGCTGCGCGATCAGATGATCCACGAGATGACCGAGCGCGATGGATAACCGGCTATAAGGATTGCCCGCTTCGGCTCGCCGAACTGGTATACCTGCCTTCATCCGATTTGGGTTGTAACATTCATTGAAAGCAGCGATATCCACCAGGCTCCGAAGACCTTTTTAATGAACGAAAATCGAATAAAATGAAAACACTCGTAATTATTGATGTCCAAAACGATTTTATGCCCGGGGGATCGCTCGAGGTCCCGGGCGGTGACCAGATCCTGCCGGTGATCAACCGCGTTCAGGATAAATTTGATTTGGTGGTGGCAACGCAGGACTGGCACCCTGAGAACCACAGCAGTTTTGCATCAACGCATGATGGCAGACAACCATTTGAAACGATCGAATGGAAGGGCCTGCAGCAAATCCTGTGGCCCGACCATTGCATCATCAATTCAGAGGGAGCTGATTTTCATTCAGATCTCGATACTGCCAGGATCGAGGCGATCTTCAGAAAGGGGATGGACCCGGATATCGATAGCTATAGCGGGTTTTATGACAACGGACACAAAAAAAACACCGGTCTGGCTGGCTACCTGCGGGAACGCAAGGCGGAGGATCTGTACTTTTGCGGACTGGCAGCCGATGTGTGTGTTAGCTATACCCTGATGGACGCCCTGAAGGAGGGGTTCCGGTCCACACTGATTGAGGATACCACCCGTCCGATTGATGAAGAGAAATTCAAAAAGACCAAAAAAGAACTGGAGCAGAAGGGCTGCCGTTTCATCAAGAGCAATCAAATATGAGTTGTGTTACACATGATCACTTGATTCCTGCGCACCTTTTATTATTTTTGGATCAAAATGTGGTCCATTGATCTATCCAGTTAATTTTGAAGAGAAGATAGGGTTTTTAAGGATCCGGGAGTTGGTCCGGGAGCAGTGCCTTTTTGAACCGGGCCGGGAGTTGATCGACAGGTTGCAGATGATGCATTCCGTTGAAGCAATCGGGGTGCAGCTCGACCTGGTGAATGAACTGATGCAGATTCAGCGCAGCGACCAGGATCTTCCCATCCACCAATTCCACGACAGCCGGAAAGCACTCAAAAAGGCCGCTATCGAGGGAACGTACCTTGAGACGGAGGAGGTCGACGGACTGGCAAGGAGTCTGGAGTCGGTCCGTTTGATTGTGCGATTCTTCGGAGAAACTGAAGAGGATAAATATCCACAATTGCGGGAATTGTGCAGCTCCGTTAAGCTCTATCCTTTTGTAACCGAAAGGATCGGGAGGATCCTGGATAAACAGGGACAGATCCGCGACAATGCCTCACCCGAGCTCGTTCGTGTCAGAAAGGATATTACCTCCAAACAGGCGGCTGTGACCCGCCAGATGAACAAGCTGCTGAAAAAGGCCCAATCGGAAGGATGGGCGGAAGAGGATATCGGGGCAACATTCCGGAACGGCCGGCCGGTGATCCCGGTTTCAGCATCTTACAAACGGAGCCTCGGAGGATTGATCCACGATGAATCCACCACCGGAAAAACGGTCTATATCGAGCCTGCCGAAGTGGTTGAGCTAACCAATGAGATCCGTGAACTCGAGTATGCAGAGCGGCGCGAGATCATCCGGATCCTTACCGCCTTCACTGACGATATCCGGCCCTACATCTCCGAACTCGAGGCACTGCACCATTTCCTGGCCGGGATCGACTCCATCAGGGCCAGGGCTCTGTTTGCCATCCGGATCAATGCCATCCGGCCGCAGCTCGGGGAGGAGCCCGGAATTGAATGGAAAAAAGCGATGCACCCGCTGCTCTTTCTTGCATTGCAACAGTCAGGAAGAGAGGTTGTTCCATTGTCGATCGAGCTTTACGAAGAGGGTCGCATCCTGCTGATATCTGGCCCCAACGCAGGCGGTAAATCTGTCTGTTTGCAGACGGTCGGACTGCTGCAGTACATGCTGCAGTGCGGACTCCTGGTGCCGGTAGAGGAGGGCTCCCGCTTTGGGATTTTCTCCGGTATTTTTATCGACATCGGCGATGAACAGTCGATCGATAACGACCTGAGTACGTACAGCTCCCACCTGGTCAATATGAAGCATTTTCTGAAAAATGCAGCGACCGAAACACTCGTGCTGATCGATGAATTTGGCACCGGAACGGAACCGATGCTCGGAGGGGCCATTGCGGAATCGATCCTCGAGTCACTGAACGAGGCCGGCACGTACGGTGTGCTCACCACCCACTATACCAACCTGAAACATTACGCCGCCTCAGCCGATGGCATCGTGAACGGTGCGATGCTCTTCGACAACCACCAAATGCAGCCCCTCTATGAACTTCAAATGGGAAAGCCGGGCAGCTCCTTTGCATTTGAGATCGCCCGGAAGATCGGTCTGCCGGAGGAGGTGCTCCGGAAAGCATCGGATAAGGTCGGTCAGGACCACATCGACTTCGACAAGCACCTGCGCGATGTTCTTCGTGATAAGAAATACTGGGAACGTAAACGGCAGAAGATCAGGCAGTCGGAGAAACGGCTCGAAGAGCTGATGCTGAAGTACGAAGAGGAGCTGGGGATGAGCGAGAAGAAGCGGAAGGCGCTCATCAATGAGGCGAAACAGCAGGCAGAGGAGCTGCTTGCCGGGGCCAACAGGCAGATCGAGAAGACCATCCGGGAGATCAAGGAGGCCAATGCTGAAAAGGAACTTACAAAAGAGGCGCGGGGCAGGCTCGAGAAATTCAGGGATGATGTGCAGCAGGAGGAGCAGGCAAAGGAGGACCAATTGGCAAAAGAGTACCACCGGCTTAAAAAGCGGGAGTCGGAACTGGGAAGACAACGTCCCGACCTTCGAAAAAAGACAGCAAAAAAGCTTGCGGAGAATAAAGAGGTAAAGAGCGATTCAACGATCCGGCCGGGAGACATGGTACGTATCGAGGGTCAGGATACAACCGGTGAGGTGATGGAGATCCGGGGGAAATCAGCCGTTGTGATCTTTGGTAACCTTAAATCAACCGTGAAGCTGGAGAAGCTTGAAAAAGCGAATGGAGCAGCAGCGCAGCAGCAAAAGAGCAGCAGAGCGTCTGTCAACCTGGGCGACTGGAACGTGAGCAAGCGGAGGGTGAATTTTAAAAGTGAGATCGATGTGCGGGGGAAGAGGGCGGATGAGGCACTGCATCGGGTGACCGAGTTGATCGATGAGGCGATCATGGTCGGGGCACCGGAGGTGCGCATCCTGCATGGAAAGGGCGACGGGATCCTGCGGCAGCTGATCCGCGATCTGCTGCAAACAAGCGATGTGGTGGAGTATTTCGGCGACGAACACATTGAGAGGGGAGGGGCCGGCATCACATTAGTGAGACTAACGGTTTAATCATGTTTATTCAGACAGTGAGAGAATACGTTACCCATTTGATCTTTCATTTTTTCATCAATCCGCAGCAGTTCAATGTTTTTTCAGGAGATTGTTTTGACTATATTTGAAAGCATTTTAAAAGTCCACCTTCTACGGGAATGATCAGATTTCTGCGAAGACAACAGATCAATGATGAGCGATGGAACGGGGTTATCTCCGCCTCCCGCCATGAAACGCTATACCCGTATTCATGGTACCTCGATGCATGTGCCGATAACTGGGCCGGTTATGTGATGAACGATTATGAATGTGTGATGCCGGTGGCTTTCAGACGGAAGATCGGGATGAAATACACCTACCAGCCCATCTATTGTCAGCAGCTTGGCGTCTTCTCTGCCCAAAGGGTGGATACCGAAATCGCAAGGATGTTCCTGCATGCGCTGCGCAGAAACTTCCGCATGGGCGATTATACGCTGAACGAGGGAAATATCCTGGGCGATGAGCAGGGTTTCGAAGTCACGGATAACACCAACTATGTGCTTCCACTGAAGCCGCCGTACGAAGTGCTGCTGAAAAACTATACCGAGAATTGCCGCAGGAACGTGAAGCGCGCGAAGCAGTCGGATTTGCAATTCACCGACCAGGTGAGCATCGATGAGATCATCACCCTGAAAAAGATGAGCGACCAGAACAGGCGTGGTGAGGAGCATTACGCCTATGTGCGGTCCCTCTTTTCCCGACTCGCCACCATTGAGAAGATCCGCATCTTCGGTGCACGGTACGGTGAACACCTGGTGGCTGCGGCCATCTTTGCGTTCAGCGGTGAGCGCGCCATCTTTCTTTTGTCGGCCTCCAGTGATCGCGGGAAGGAGCGCAGGGCGATGTTCCTGGTGGTGGATCGCTTCATCGAATTGCATGCAGAGAAGGTCGAAAAGCTCGATTTTGAGGGTTCGAATATCGTGTCAATCGCGCGGTTTTTCCGCGGGTTCGGGGCCAAACCGGAGATCTACCAGCGGTTGCGCTTCCAGGGACCGGCCAATATGATCATGAAGCAGATGAAGGGTGGCTGATTTTATCAAAAATATCGCAGCCCTGTTCCCCGGACCGGTGAATACAGCGAAGCATATCAGGCGATCCGGTCTGGAGGTGCTGTTCCCGTTTTACCATGCCGTCTCCGACAGGGAGCTGCCACACCTGAAACACCTGTATGCCCTGCGCACAACGGAGCAGTTTGAACGCGACCTCGATTATATGCTGAAATATTTTCAACCGGTGAAGATGAGCGAATACCTCGGTGGACAGATCCTGGCCGATCCCAACCGTCCGCCCATGGTGCTGAGCTTTGACGACGGACTGGTACAGTGTTATGAGGCGGTGATGCCGATCCTCATCAGGAAAGGGGTTCCGGCCACCTTTTTTATCAACAACGCTTTTATCGACAACAGGGCGATGTTCTTCAGGTTCAAGGTGAGCCTGCTGGTGGAAGAGTTCAGGCAGATGAATGACATGCAGAAGCAGCGGGCCGCAGCGATCCTCCATTGCGAAGTGGACGAGATCAGGTCGCGTCTCCTCGGAGTCTCCTATGTTGAGCGCGAGATCACCGACCAGGTGGCCGGGGTATGGGATTACTCGTTTCCGGAGTACATGCGGAAGGACCCGGTGTACCTCACCTCCATCCATATCAGGAAAATGATCGATGAGGGGTTCGAGTTCGGATCGCATGGCATCGACCATCCGCTCTTCTCGCTGCTCAAAAAGAGGACCACCATCGACCATATCCGCAGCAGCGTAGAGGATCTGAGGAAACGCTACGACCTCGACCACAGGTACTTCGCCTTTCCGTTTACCGACAGCGGGGTGCAGGACAGCACGATCGAATACCTGTTCAAACACAGCATCATCGATGCCGGATTTGGTACGGCCGGACTCAAGGATGACAAATGGCCGCGCTATTTCCAGCGTGTTCCCATGGAGCTGCTCGACAAAGATGCACGTACAACGCTGCGGGGAGAGATCAACCGTCGCCGGCTCCGCAAACTTGCCGGCAGCAACCGAACAAAAAGGTAACTCGTCAGATAAATTAACTGTCGCAGCCGACGGCTTCGGTAACTCTTCAGGTAAATACACATTTGCAGTATCTTGCTGAAGAATCCCACCAGCTATAACCGGATCCAACGGTCATCTTCAGGTAAATACACAGTCGCCATCACCGTCATGGATCACCCGGTCACGGGGGATCGCCGGTGCGAGGGACCGGTGCGCAAAGTACCGCTGCGGCATGCTGCGCGACAGGATAAAGGGGTTCTTCCGCGTACCGAGTACCGGTCCGAGTTCAGGGTGCCTGATCGTTACCCAGGCAGAGCGGTGACTGCGCATGGCGTTCAGCACAAGCTGCCGGGCCGCAACAACATGAAGCCGGTCGGAATGGAAGAAATAGGGTACCGACAATTTCTCATTGACAATGGTGATCCAGAGAAAGGCGGAACCTTTGTCGCTGTCGATCCGGTACCAGCTGTTTTTGAAGAGCGGTACCTCCCTTGTGAAATGGTATTTTCCGGGGAGTTGCCGGTCGGCATTTTCGGTGACCCACGGAAAGGAACGTATCCACTCAAACTCCTTCGCGCCCCTTCCGAAAAGCGATCCCCCGTTATAGTGGGCGATTAGATTTCTGAAAGGCTCGCCGGGTGTGTCGATCTCTTCGACGCTGGTTCCGGGCGGAAGGGGAAACTGTCCGGCAGATGAGAAGAGGTCGTGCAGTCCATTGACGACATGGTCGGTGAATTTCAGCAGGCGGCCGATGCTGGCTCCGGCTCTTTCGCGGTAGAGGGTTGCGAGGGAAGAGTGCATGTAGTATCTTTTGCCGGGTCTGACAGCAAATTCGGTGAAGCCCTTCGCGTGGTCGTAAACGGCCTTTGAGGCGGGGGCGTAATTGGTGTACATCAGCCGGCCGTTCCAGGCCTCCTCGACAGCCTTGAAGAGCAGGGTGGAGAGGCCCCTGCGGCGGTGTGCCGGTGCGACGAAATTGCCGCTTAGCCAGGCGAAGGGGAGCTGTTGTGTTCCCTCGTTAAAATGGTCGGGCAGCAGGGTCCGGTAAGCGAGCAGCTGCTCATTTTCGGTGAGCGTAAACAGCACCGGCATCTGTTTTCCGGCGCGGGGATTATTGAGGTAGGAGTGCACCCGCTCTGGCGAAACCGGAAGGATATCGGAACGGAGGTACTGGTCGGAGGCGATGTAATCCTGCAGCTCTTCGATGGTATATATCGCTGTTTTCATGGCAGGAATATTTGGACATTTAAAAGTTCAATCGTACAAATTAACTTCTGTGGTATATATCGCTGTTTTCATGACAGGACCCGGCCTTACTCGTTCTTTATCAGCCGGTCGAGGTCGGCATTACTCATTCTGTATCAACCTATCCAGATCCGCCTCGCTGAGGTTGGTATCCAGCACCGTATCATTTTCAAATTTCACCGTGCGTGCGGGGAATTTCTTGATCACGTTGTAGTTGTGCGTGGCCATCACCACGGCGCGACCGCTCTGCGAGATGCTGTACAGGATCTGCATGATCTCTTCCGAGGTGGCCGGATCGAGGTTGCCGGTGGGCTCATCGGCCAGGATGATCTCCGGGTTGTTCAGCAGGGCGCGGGCGATCACGATCCGCTGCTGCTCGCCACCCGACAGCTGGTGCGGCATCTTGAACCCCTTAAAGCCGAGTCCGACCTTCTCCAATACCTCCGCGATCCGCTCTTCGATACCTGTTTTGCTTTTCCAGCCGGTGGCTTTTAGCACAAACTCAAGGTTCTTGTTGATCGTACGGTCGTTAAGCAGCTGAAAATCCTGGAAGACGATCCCCAGCTTTCTTCTTAGCTTTGGGATATCGCGCCTTTTCAGTGTGTCGAGCTGAAAGCCTGCCACCGTGCCGTACCCTTCCGTGAGGGGATACTCGGCATTGATCGTCTTGATCAGGCTGCTCTTTCCGCTGCCCACCTTGCCGATCAGGTAGACAAATTCGTTCTTTTTTACGGAAAAGTTCACATCCGACAGCACCAGGTGGTTGCCGATTTTGATGTTGGCATGTTCGAAAGATATGATGGAGTCTATAGACATACGGTCCGGTTTTTCGAATGAATCGGTTACAACGGTTTTACAGCTGCTAAAATAGGTAAAAAAAGCAGAGAATCGATGCGGTTTGCCCGGAGAGATTTTTTCTTGCTGTGACAGTGGATATTTCACAAAAGCCCGGAATGATGAACACCTCATCTGATAATCAATTTCCCGTGCCAGATCCTTTTGCAACCGTTAAAAATATTCATCGTGCGATTCCGTTATACTTATTGAGATGTGTGAGCCGGGAGCTGTTGGTTAGCAATTAACACCCCACTGTTAATTAAAAAGGTAAAATTACCAAAAAGTGCCCCTGCAGATTGATTACTTTTACGGGATAATGCGAAGATTATGAAGCACAGAATTTTTTGTTTACTGGCGGGGATTTTTCTGGCAGGGGTATCGGTTCTCGATGCACAGAAAAACGCTGCCTATATATATGCTGACCGTGATCTGTACGATGGA
>CAYOVC010000047.1:0-12218 GCA_964407305.1 uncultured Bacteroidaceae bacterium
AGAAATGACAGGTTCAGAATAATTGAAGAGAATGACAGACCTGTACGTATGTATGATATGAAGAATGATCCTTGTCAGGAAACGGATATTTATTCTCAAAACAAGCATGTAGGTGATAGCCTGATGAAAATATTTAACAATTGGTTCGATAAAAGAAAGATTAATATAGGCGCTGAGCCGATAATTATTGGTATCGACGGGCAGGATAGAGAAGTATTCTACGCAGATGAAAGTTTTATTACCGGTAATTTGGATTATAGTATTTCTGCAAAATATAACCCGAGTTACATTAAAGGATGGAAATCGGTTAAAGATAGCGCTATTTGGGAGGTGGATGTTATAAAGCCTGGTAAGTATAATGTTTTTATGGAACTGAGTGCGGATAGTTTGGCTGTTGGTTCAGTTTTTAGGATTATTGCAGGGAATGACTCTTCATTGGTTGAAATAACTGCACCGGTTAAGAAACATGAATTCGATATTCCTGATGGCTATTATCAGCATGGAGATAATGCTTATCTGGAGTGGCCACTATCAAAGTTTGGAAGGGTTTCTCTTAAATCAGATGTTGAAAAAATTATGATCGTGCCTAATGGTGTCAGTGGAGGTGAAATTGATATTTATTCACTTCATTTAGTAAAACTAGATTAATGGTTTTTAATTCTGACTTTTGAAAACATAATAAGCCGGTATTCCGATGAACACCGTCAATAAGGCAGTGGAGGACTCAACGGGTCTCAACAACAGTTAAGTAATATACAATTAAATTAACTGTTTAGGCATTTAATTTGTTGCAGGGCAGTTATGCCGGATTTCCATAATCGCCGGGAGGAACACCAAAGGCCTCTTTAAAGGTCCTGTAGAAATAGGAACGATTATTGAACCCTGTTTCATAATAGATTTCGGAGACAGTCTTATCTCCCTTTTTTAGCTCAGCGGCAGCTTTTTTTATTCTCAGGTACTTGATTAGTCCATGGGGTGTTTGTCCGGTCAGTGCTTTGATTTTCCTGTAAAGCTGGGTTTTGCTCATGGCCATGTGATCGGTAAGGTGATCGGCACTGAGGCTGGTGTCATGCATCCTCTCTTCGATAAATTCAATCAGATGGGTGATCAGTTTCCGGTCACCCTCTGAAAGTCCCTTTAGCAGGTCTTCTTCCTGAACAGGATCACTGTACTCCTTGAACCTGCTCCGTAAGTGTTCAATATTGGCAATAAGCTTTTCAACCCTGACCTTCAGGTGACGAGGGTTAAATGGCTTGGGGATATAGGCATCGGCACCTACCTCAAGGCCTTCGATCCGGTGTTCCAGCTCTGCTTTCGCTGTTAGAAGGATTACAGGGATATGACTTGTATTGATATCGGATTTAATTGCCCTGGTTAATTCAAGTCCATCGATCTGAGGCATGATTATATCACTGATCACCAGGTCAACCGGTTCGCGCTGAAGAATCCCGAGTGCCGCTTTCCCATCTCCGGCTTTTACAATATTGTAGTTTTCAATAAGCAGACTTTCAACCAGGTTGCAGATTTCAATACTGTCATCAATAACCATTACCGTGTATTCCCGGGGACTGCGAGAGGCCTCGGAAAATTTGTCCTTCGTATCGAATGAAATCGGATCATAAAATTCCTCAGCAACTTTAACGGCAATTTTTTCACTGCTGGTTCGGCGGATATTTCCAACCAGTTCCGTTTCATAATCTTCTTTCCTGTGAGGGATCATTACGCGAAATTCACATCCTTTTCCAGGGAGATTATGGGCTGTAATGGTTCCTTTATGAAGTTCAACCAGGCTCTTGGTCAGAGACAGACCAACACCTCCACTTTCCTGTGAGATATGCCTGTTGTGCACCGGGCTGTTGTGATGATAAAACCTGTCGAATATTTTTTCCATAATCTCAGGAACAATGCCACTTCCCGTATCCTGTACCTGCAGATCGATATGGTCATCTTTTGCATGGATCAATACATGTACCTCACCACCCGGAGGTGTATGCTTGATCGCATTGCTGATCAGGTTGATCAGTATTTTTTCGAATTTTTCCAGATCGATCCACGCTTCTATTGCCTTCCTGGTAGGCTCAAAATACAGTGCAAGATTATTCATGCCGGCATATACATTAAATGCATTGATCAACTTACGAATGTATTGCACGAGTTCATATTTGCCGACTTTCAGTCCCATATTATTGGTCTCCACCTTTCTGAATTCAATCAGTTCAGTGATCAGTTTCTGTAGCCGGTTGGCATTCTGGTAAATAGAACGTGCATACTGCCCCATCCATCGCTTCTCTCCCAGCTCCTCCTCCAGAACTGCTGCAGGAGCTAGGATCAGGGTGAGCGGTGTGCGAAATTCATGTGCGATGTTTGTAAAGAATTGCAACTTATAGAGATTGATCTCTTCAGCTTTCGCAAGCTCAAATTTTTGAATTTCCGCTTTTCTGCGTTCTTCTGCCCTCCGCTTCAGAAATAGTAATACCAATGAGGTCACTGTTCCCAGAAGGACCAGGTATACAAGATACGCAGGAAGTGAATTCCAATAAGGCTGCAACACATGGATGGCAATCTCACGAACCTCTTCACCATAGATGCCATCTTCATTTGTTGCCTTTATTCTTAACCTGTATTTCCCTGGAGGAACATTGGTAAAGCTGGCTGTTCGCTGATTGCCTACATAATTCCATCCCTCTTCGAATCCTTCAAGGTAGTACGCAAACTGACACTTTTGGGGATTGTAATAATTCAGGGTTGTGAAAGAAAAGCTGAAGAAATTCTGCTTGTGCTTCAACGTTATTGAATCGGTATTATTTATGTTGTTTGTAAGTATCCCAGTTGTGTCTCCGGCAGTTACCGGTGTGTTGTTAAGTCTGAACTCACCCAGGTATATCTGAGGGAAGTGGCTTGCTGTCTCAATTTCAAGGGGATCAAACCAGTCGACACCCTCTGTGCCACCGAAATAGAGCAGGTGGTGTGTGGTATCGTTGTAAAAGGAACCATCTGTAAATTCTGCATTCTGCAATCCGTCGGCTTTATTGAAATTCAGAAATGTCTGTTCTACAACCAGAAATTTTGAGAGTCCGCGGTTTGTGCTCAGCCAGAGATTTCCGGCAACATCCTGCATGATTCCGTGAACAGTATTGTTTGGCAAGCCGCTTCGTTCCGTGTAGTTTGTAAACTGGTAGGGCCTGAAGGAGAGGTTCATGATGCTCAGACCACTGCTGGTTCCGATGCAGAGTTTTTCATCATCGGTAAGGCAAAGCGAAAGGATATCGTTATCGATCAGCCCCTCGCGGTGCGCTTCAGTCACTTCAAATGCTTCAAAGGTGTTGTTCAGTGTATTTAGTCTTTGCAATCCACCGCCCCGGGTT
The DNA here is from genome assembly GCA_964407305.1 of uncultured Bacteroidaceae bacterium. Lineage (GTDB taxonomy): Bacteria > Bacteroidota > Bacteroidia > Bacteroidales > M55B112. The sequence goes on from CAYOVC010000047.1 coordinate 3,366, forward strand.
CCAAGCCAAAGTACATTGGGGCCCTCTTCTATAATGGCGTAAATTATGTCACTGCGCAAACCATTTCCGGCCTGATCATACCTGTATTGCATATACTTATTCAGTCGGTATTTTCCCCGGCCTTCCCTTTCAACATCGAGACAGACCACTCCATAGCCACTGGTGCCCAGCCAGATTCTTCCGTATACATCCGTACATATGGCATATACATTGCCAAACTCATGGTCGCCGCTGTTGATAAAATCCTCCGGGAAGTGAAGTATTTTTCCGGTCGTTTTTTCAAGCATATCAATGCCTTCACCGTCAACACCTATCCATAGGTTGTTAAAATGATCCATTCTGAGGGAAAGCACTGCATTGTTGGAAAGCCCGTTTTCCATATTGTATGAAATCCGCTTCCCCCCATTTCCCGGAAGCAGGTTAAGTCCGTCGCCCCTGGTTCCGATCCATAAATTGTTCTCCTTATCTTTTAAGAGAGAGCGCACAATATTGTGTCCGATCAATCGCTCTTCGCTGCCTCCCTTCCTGATGTTTTGAAATGATTTACCCCGTGCATAGCGGTAAACACCATTGCCATCGGTTCCAATCCACAGCAAGTCTTCACCGGTTTGGGTGATGGTCCAGATCTTCACATTCTTTTGTGAAGGATCGGGCAGGAATTCATCCATCTTTCTGAGTTCTACAGCAGAGGAGGACTTGAGATAATATATGGAACCATTGTCGGTTCCGATCCAGAAGTCATCTGTTCCCGGAACAGGATTCACCGTTGTAACAGAAAAATGCTCCTCAGAAACGCTGACCAGTCTTTGTTGCCGGGAATCCAGGTGAATGATTTTTAAACCGCCATTTTCAAGTGCAATAGAGAGAGAAGTGGAATTTACACCCCTGGTAAACCAGTGCCGGCCAGGTATATCGGCTGGAGCTGTTCCCACAGAATCGGTATAGATCAATTCAAAATCAGCATTTTTTTGATAGGCATACAGAACCCCATCATCAGTCAGGAGGTAAAGTTTGTTCCTCTTTCCGCCTTCAATTCCGATGATCCTTTTATCAGTATCACCGGGGAGTGAAGGTAGTTCAACAATTTTAAAGCGCTCTGAATGATTGTCGTACCGGTAAATTCCAAAATGAAAAAGGGAAATGTATAATACGGAATCAGGCCCGGGACATGCCTTCAGGTTCTGCTCTTTGAAGGGTATATATTGTTTATCGGAAAAGTAGGAGACAAAAGTTTGTGAATTTGATTCAAAGCGGTTGATTCCTTCATTGGTGATGACCCATAGCTGTTGCTGTCCGTCTTCAAGCAGGTTCCTGATGATGTTGTTGCTGATGGAACCGTGAACCAGTGGATCGGGTTTAAAAACCCGGATAGAGGTACCGTCGTATCGGTTCAGACCGTCCCAGGAGCCAAACCACATTAAGCCTTCGGAGTCCTGGTAAACTGAGGTGATTGCACTGTTGAACAAGCCCTCTTCATTGCTCAGGTTCATCGATATCCATTTGCGCTCCGAATCAGCAAAAAGGTTCAGCGGAGTCAGTAAGAGGACAAAACAGAGTATGCGGACAGGATTTTGCATGATCGCCTGCTTGTAGATGGATGTTACAAACTTACAAAATCACCAGTTTCTGCGTGTATGTTTTGTCTTGTTCATGTATCGATATGATATAGAAACCGCTTCTCAGATGCTGAATCGGCAACAGGTAGGGTTCATTTATTAATTTAACATCCTGAAAATCAACACTCCAAACAGTCTCTCCGGTAGCCTTTGAAAGTTGGATTTTTTCCGGAATAATTCCTGAGAAGTTCAGTTTTATTTCTGAATGCTCACTGGCAGGGTTTGGATATATAAGACAGGGACTGTTGATTAATGCTGAAGGTGCGACCGATAATTCCCCTGCGAAATCCTGTTCGATCAATCGCTCCGTTATGCCGGCATTGTAAATTCGGATATCGTCAATACTTCCATTGAAGTTATAGGCATTGTTATCGGGCAGCATCTGTCCGAACAGCAGATCATAGTTTGCCTTGTTGATGGTTCCATTCCAGACTTTAAAGGCATCCAGCTCTCCATCGATATAGAGTCCAAGGTGCTGCCCGTCGTATATTGCTGCCAGGTGGTACCAGGTCCCTGGCTGAAGGGGTGTCTCAGAATCCAGGTCTGTTATTCCGGCTGATCCGTTGATGGTGAAACGCAATTGGTTGTTATTGATCAAAGATAATTTCCACCGGTTGTGCCAGCTTCCGTGGGAAGCAATAAATTGCTCATCAGAGACATTGACTTCCAGCTTTATACGGCACATGAAAGAGAGACCTTCCGTAAAATTAAGATACTCTCTGTCCGGAATTACGATCCTGGAGGATGTTCCATTGAAAAAGGCGGCTTTATCGGCCTCACCCTTATAATTGGAAACCCACGTGATGCTGTATGGCGTTCCGTTGTTGTTGTTTTTACTGAAGTCCTTTCCATTTCCATTCAGGTAATAACCGGCTACCAGTTCTCCATCCTGGGTCCAGGCAGTATCTTTTACCAGGAGATTCAGAGAATCGGTATCTGAAAGCAGGTCCAGGTTCACAACCTCACAGCGAATATCAACGATGCCAGCACTGGTGGGGGAGGTCCATGTTACATTGCCTCCTTCGCCCTGAAACGTGCCTTCATCTGCGCTCCAGTAGAATTCAAGCGGGTCGTTGTTCATATCGGTAGCTTCACAACTGAGTTCTACAGTGGTTCCGGGGTGCACCTTTCGAGGTTCAGCAGTGATGCTGACTATTTCAGGGGAGGCAGCAATTCTTTCCACAGCCTGAAAACTGATACTCAGGGAATCTGTCAGTCCGTCAGGGTCTTTCACAACACAGCTCACCTGGTAGTTGCCTTCTGACTCCGGGACAATCCAGTTAAAGGTACTATCTGGAGTCCACTGTCCATCTCCGGCCGACCATTTGTATTGCAATGCATCACCATCCTGATCCTCAGCAGTACAATAGACTGTGTAAGTACTGCTTGTAAGTAACAGGGTATCCGTTGCAGCCAACGATTTGATCCTGGGCGGATAATTCTCTGTAAAGCTGCCATTGAGGTAATCAATTGCGATACCATTGGCCATGGTCAGATCATAAGAATGGCTTATTTCCGAAGCGGATGGAACAATTACGATTACGACAGCCGATGATGCAGGGATGGTAAATGTTGCAGTCCCTGACTGTCCGCTGGCAATAAACTGATTGGAGACGCTTTCATATACATCATAAGAATCGACCGTTGGATCTATTTCAACGTGTTGTTCAGTTGTATGGGGATTGTAATAGAGATAGGTGGAATAAGCTGTATCGTGGTAGAAATCACTTTTAAGGAGATCGACCTGAAGGACCCCTTCAATATTTGTTGTTTGAATAATACCGCCGAGCATTCCCACATGGGAGGAGCCATAAAGGGCAAGGTTGCTTGCTGCCCAGCCGCCGTCAACGGCATCACCGGTAGCAAAAGGAGCCTCTCCGTTCAGGGTTTCCTTAAGCGCCTCGTAGGCGATTACCGAATTGGGGTCATACATCGAACTCCAGCTTTTGTCATCCTGGTTTTCCCCGGGCAGGTAAGCGGGGTAAAAGAGCCTCGATGCGTTGGACAGATTAAGAATCCATTTCCCGAGAGCCCCGGCATACCGGTCGTCGTAACGAACCAATGGAGCCAGGGTAGCTGCATGCTGGAAACCATTCATTGTAAATGCATATCCGATACCGCCATCTGACTGCTCTCCGATCAGACCGTAACAGTCCAGTCCGCCCCAGGTGCCGGTGACGGACCCCCAGTTTCTTAAAGGACCGATATCAAAGCACCAGTTCAGCATTTTATCGACATCGTAGCGTGTTCCCAGTTCGGCATTCATTTTTGCAGCAGTGAGGGTTCCGTAAGCCAATTGCAGCTCATAGGACGGGTTTGTGTTCAGGCTGTTCAGATACTCCATACACCACTCAGCCGCTACCCGGTATTCAGAATTCCCGGTCTCCATATAAGCTGCATAGAAAATCCATGCCAGGGCCCCTGCTGCTTCAGGCTCCTTGACCCCTTCAGTGAGTGGCTCCATTTGCAGGAGGTTCCAGGCCCGGTAACCCATTTCAGGAACATTCCATGGACTGTTGCTGCCCCCCATTACCCTTACAGCTTCATACCAGCGGTCAGCCACCGTTATGAATTGCGTATCGAAATCAACTGTGTTTGGATACAATGCCTTTAGCTGGTAGAAAAAGACGTTTGGCATTGTTTCATACCACCAGTCATGACCACTTTGTCCCTGCGGATTGTTCAGGTAGACCATCTCTCCTGTATACTTATTGAAAAACTCACGGCACATTTCCACCCAGTTTTTTCCAAATTGATCGCTCTTATCTATACCGCACAAGCTGGCTCCGATCACTGACGGAATCATATTAATGGCTTCCCCGGAAGTGGGAGAGAAGCTTCCTACATAGGTCTGCATCACATAGCTCTCCAGCTCCGGATAATTGACAGTCTCACTGTTAATGGTTGTCAGCGGCAGGTGTTCACCCGTAAGGGAGAGATCGTAAACCAGTGAATCGTAACGTTGCGCAACACGCAACCAATCGCGCATCTCATATGGTTGAGGCAGATCGGGCATCTGTTCAATTCGTGGTATTGAAATCTGTTGGGAATAAAGTAGCGACGTGCTGATGAGACATACAGACAGGAAGAAGTTTCTCATGATATTGGATTACAGGTGCAATTTACAACACAATTCAATAGCAAAGAACCCTGTAAAAGGGTAGTGCAGATTATACAATACTGATTTCTGATTGACTAAAGCAGTGGGATCGTATATGTAATACACATATAATCAATAAAATATAGAATTGTATCATGTATACCCCCTTTCAACAGCTCCAAAAATTTTGGTAACAGGGTGTACAAATACGGGAACGGGGTAGAAATCAAAATGAAGTGGAATCCCGTACTTAGCTATCGAATTTGAAACACAAGAAGAATGCTTGCACAACGTAACAGTAAAAACCCGGTATTAAGGCCTTCTGATATTCAACCCAGCATGGAGGGAATGAAGATAGAGTGTCTGTTGAATCCGGGAGTTTTCAGGTTTGAAGGAAAGTTGTGGCTCTTGCTCAGGGTCGCTGAGCGACCGGAGCAGAAAGAAGGACAGGTGAGCTTCCCTGTGCTTCGTGATGGGAAAGCGGAAATTCTTCGCTTTAAAAAAAATGACCCCGACCTGGATGATTCGGACCCGAGGGTGATTCGTTATAAGGGGAAACACTACCTGACCACACTGTCACACCTCCGGTTGGTGTGCACCGATGACGGTATCAGGTTCAGGGAAGCGGATGGTTACGAACCCATCATGGGATTCGGACCACAGGAGACTTTCGGAATTGAGGATTGCAGGGTAACGACCATGGAAGACGGTTATCACCTTACCTATACCAAGGTGGCTCCTGAAGGCGTTGGCGTGGGATATATATTCACACGCGACTGGAAGCATTTTGAGCGACATGGAATGATTTTCCCCCCTCATAATAAAGACTGTGCAATTTTCGAAGAAAAAATGAATGGGCGTTTTTACGCACTTCACCGGCCTAGCAGTCCGGAAATCGGTGGTAACTATATCTGGATTGCCGAATCACCCGATCTGCTGCATTGGGGGAACCACCGTTGTCTGGTTACTACCAGGGAAAACTGGTGGGATAGTGCCAGGGTAGGTGCTGGTGCAGCTCCCATCAGGACCAGCAAGGGATGGCTTGAAATTTATCATGGGGCTGATCACCAGAATCGTTATTGCCTGGGCGCCCTGTTACTGGACCTTCATGATCCTTCCAGGGTCCTTGCAAGAAGCAACAAACCCATCATGGAACCTACAGCCGAATACGAACGTACCGGCTTTTTCGGGAACGTAATCTTTACAAACGGACATGTTGTAGATGGTGACAGGCTTATAGTATACTACGGTGCGAGTGATGAGGTAATTTGTATGGCAGAATTTTCAATAAGGGAGATTCTGAATTCTCTAAATAACGGAATATGAGTGCAATTTCTCCGGGAAAATTAAGAAAGGAGTATGACTTTTTCCTGAGTATGCCGCGCGATATGCGGATACTGCTGATAACCAACATCATTTATGCACTGGTATTGCCGGTTATTGATCTCTTTGTCGGAGCCTATATCATGAGAAGCTCAAATGAACCAAGGCTGGTGGCTATCTATCAGCTGACAGTATATACCGGTATACCACTTACTTTTCTGATTAATGGTTACCTGCTCAACTGGATAAAGATCGCCCACCTTTACAGTTTTGGAATGTTGCTCAGCGGACTCTCCATGGTCTTCATGATGTCGATTAAGGTGATGAGTCCGCTAGGGGTTGCACTCGCGGGTTTTATCATGGGATCCTCTTTTGGATTTTTTTGGGCCAACCGCGATTTCCTGGCACTGAATACTACCAATGATAATAACAGGAATTATTATTACGGACTGGAGACTTTTTTTTATACCATTACAATGATCATCGTTCCTTTTTTCATAGGATGGTTCCTGATTAAATCTACTCAATCAAGTCTGATCGGCAACATCAACAATGCTTACAAGATAGTAACAGCAGCTGTGTTCCTGCTTACCATACTATCGAGTATCATCATACACCAGGAGAAATTTAAGAATCCAAAGCAGAAGCGTTTTGTCTATTTCAGGTTTGATAAGCTTTGGTCGCGGATGCTCCTGCTTTCTGTGTTGAAAGGGTTGGCGCAAGGCTACCTTGTCACTGCACCGGCGATCCTGATTATGCGGCTTGTGGGAGATGAGGGCTCACTCGGAACTATTCAGAGTATTTCAGGAATTATTGCAGCAATCGTTTTATACGTGATTGGACGGATTTCAAAACCAAAGGACAGGATCTATATTTTTTCAGCGGGCCTGGTAATCTTTTTTATTGGTACGCTCTTTAATGGCATCCTTTTTTCCGCAAGCGGGGTCATTGTTTTTATGATCTGTAAGGTGTTGTTTCAACCCCTGCATGATATCGCATACTTTCCCATACAGATGAAAGTGATCGATGTACTCGCTTTTAAGGAGAACAGAAACGAGTTTTCCTATATCTTTAATCATGAATTCGGATTGTATATTGGCAGATTTATCGGACTGGGACTTTTTATCCTGCTCATCTATTATGTCTCAGAATCATTTGCACTGAAATATTCCCTGATCATTATAGCTGCAGTTCAGCTATTGTCAATTCCTGTAGCGAAGGGGCTGATCAGGAAGACCAATACTTATAGAAATGCAACCGATGGTACTGAAAAGGATCAGAAATTAATAGCATAAACTGATGATGAAAACTTTATTGTATATCAGCATGTTGTCCCTGTTATTGTTGGTGTTTTCCTGCGGGAATCATGCAGATGTGATTGAACAGACAATGCTGGATAAGGTAGAAGAGATGCCCGCGCATCCTTCTCCCTATAACATGATCGACTGGCTGGAGAAATCAAGGAATTTTGATGATATCATATTCAGTCAGCCGCAAGGAACAAAGGAACCATCACTGATATGGTTTGACAATGCCGGAAGGAACTTCCCACAGGAAACTTTTGGTATATATACGGTGATCGGCGATATCCGCCAGGGTCCGGATGTAAACAACGGGGAATTTCATGAAGCCATTAACTCACTCGGAGCGTTGATGAGTGCAGGGCTTGTAGGTATTGATAAGCGGGATCAGCATGGACACAATTACGTGAAAATGGCCCAGAACTACTTTAACAGGGAAAATGGCTGGAACATCATGATGAATAACACCTGTGAGGAGGTAGCCATGCTTGGTGGAGGATATGGCAGGGATTGGTGGTACGATGTATTCCCGAATGTACTTTATTATGCAGTCTGTGATCTGTTTCCCGGTGTTGCACGGGCCGACAGTCTGCAGCGGATTATTGCAGAGCAGTTTTATAAAGCCGATTCGGTGCTGAATGGTAATTACGATTACTCTTATTTTGACTACAGCACAATGGAGGGAAAGGTCAGCCATATTCCCTATCAGCAGGATGCCGCTGCAGGTCATGCCTGGGTATTGTATAATGCATATATAAAATTTGGGGACAGCAGGTACCTGGAGGGAGCCAGGTCGGCTCTGAATGCGCTCAGTGCATTTTCTGAGAGTCGTTTTTATGAAATATTGCTTCCCTTTGGCGCTTACACGGGTGCCAGGCTGAATGCAGAGCAAGGGGATCACTACGATATCACGAAATTTTTAAACTGGACATTTGAGGGTTGTACTTCTCAGGAAGGACGCACCGGCTGGGGCGTTATCAATGATCGCTGGGGTGAATATGATGTTAGCGGAATGGTGGGCAATATCCGCCAGGAAGGTGGTTATGGGTTCCTGATGAACACATTTGACCTGGCATGGCCGCTTGTACCAATGGTCAGGTATGACCCTGCCTATGCGACCTCTATTGGTAAATGGATGTTGAATGCTGCCAATACCGCACGGCTCTTTTATCCATATGAGATCCCGGACAAAAACCAGTGGCTGCCCAACCAGAAATCGGTCACCAGGAATGTGATTGCATACGAAGGTCTCAAGAAAACTGATATTTACGGGAAAGAAGTACTGGAAGGTGTTTCGCCGGTTGCTCTGGGCGATGGTCCCAACTGGGTGGTTGGCCAGCCTCCTATATCGATGTTCAGCATTTATGGTTCGGCCCATGTCGGGATCTTCGGATCGATCATCAGGGAGACCAATGTAGAACAGATACTGCAGATGAATTGCCTTGCAAGTGATTTCTACAGGGAGCCTGCATACCCCACATATTTGTATTACAATCCCTACAGAGAGGATAAG
>CAYOVC010000048.1:0-12165 GCA_964407305.1 uncultured Bacteroidaceae bacterium
TGGTACGATACCGTTCGACATTGGTATTTCCTGGTCATAATTTTGTGCATAGGTTTTCACTGTGCACGATTCAGTAATCGATGCCTTCATGGAAACGCAAATGAAAAAGAAGTTATGGTAAAAATTCATCATCCTTCTACGTGTGATCCCCCGGTGGGCTGTAACATCTTTGGAAACCTTGTCACCTTAAATGAATTCGTATGAAAAAACTACTGATCCTTTTCGCCGCGATACTCATCACCATCCCATTACTTTCGCAGGAACGATCGAAGTTCCTGTATGCAGAGTTTGCGGACAAGTCGGTTACGCTGTATCCATTTTACAAACCCTTCGGTTACAATTTTGATCCTGCAGTTACGGTTGGGGCCGGACTGGAATACAAGCAAAAGGGAAACTTTACGCTCTTTCAGACCGCCCAGATCACCGGGTATAAGACCCCGTTCATCGGACGCGGAATGACCCTTACCTCAAGCTTCGGATACAGTTATGGAAAGAGTACCGGATTTTTCGGAGAGGCCATGATCGGACTGGGCGCAACTGCATTCTTTCCGTCACGGGAGACCTTCACACAGGACGAAAACAATGTGTATACCCATTCTACCCCGCTGCATGTGAACGCCGCAGTCCCTGTTGATCTTGTGCTGGGATACGCAGCCGGTACTGTTTCCTTCTACCTGAAATACAGGTACATGGTGATAGGTCCTTACACTGAGGTCATGCCTGTGGTTCCCAACGCATTGATCGGTCTTGGCATACGGTACCATCTTTAGTCCCATGTCGAATCAAGAAAAACATCAGAAATCATGAAACGCATTAAAATTTCCATATTATCATTCGTAACTGTCCTTCTCCTGTGTTCCTGTGAAGAGAAATTTGATTACCCGGTCAGTACCATTTCCTTCAATGGACCGGATGAAAACGATAACAGTCCCTATTCCGAACTTTACCGAGAGATTCTGGAGGATTATGTTGCACAGGGTCTTCCTGGGATATCGATTACCATTCACACGCCCGACCATGGGTGGTGGATTGGTTGCGCCGGAATGGCCCGGCTCGAAGATCAGACTCCAATGAATCCCGGCCATGTGAATCATTCGGCAAGTATGTGCAAACCATACATTGCTGCATTGACATTGCGGTTGATTGAAGATGGAATGCTCGGGCTCGATGACCCGATAAAAAACTACTTGCCTGAGGATATTGTTAATGGGATTGCTAATGCGGAAGTGGCCACTGTTCGTCAGCTACTGGGACATACTTCGGGTATCTTCAACTTTGACAGTAATATTAAAATGTACCTGGACACCTTCAACGATCCGCTGCTGCATCCCTCGTCGAAATCGCTCTTTGAAAAATACGTTTACGGGGTGAAGGCATACTGCGAAGCCGGTGAAGCGTATCATTATTCAAATACCGGCTATTCCCTGCTTGGTATGATCATCGAGGAAGTCAGCGGTATGTCCCTGGGGGATTATTTCGAACAGGAGATTATTCAGCCCCTGGGACTGGAGAATACGTTTTATAAATCTTCCCCCGGGTATCCGGATGCCATTCCAAATAAAGTTAACAGTTACTTCGAGGAGTATCCCGGTCAGATGCAAAACTGCACGGACATGCAAAATATGCTGACGGGTATCGCTATGGGTCATGAAGGCGTTATTTCCTGCTCCTACGAATATGCCCGCTTTATACGTGAGTTGATGAGGGGAAATATCCTTAAATCGCCTACGATCGATATCATGATTTCAGAACTAAGCCAGGGACCTGTTGAGATACTGGAGTATGGTCTGGGTATAATAAAATGGGATGTGGATAACAGGATCTCTTACGGTCACGATGGAAATTCACTGGGAACCCTGGGAACCATGATGTACTTTCCCGAGACCGAAATGACCCTTGCTGTTTCGGTAAATATGGGCGGGATCTTTGACAGTGAAAATGTGCGGAACTTTAATTTCCCGCTTGTCAAGGACCTGGTTGATGCAATGCACACCGGTTCGAGGGAATGATCACGTTTTTTGACCGATTTTAAATCCATAATTAAAAGGTTTCTCGAGAAATCGCTGACTTAATTCGATCAATATTCATAATTGAAGTAACTGAAATATTTATATCAAGTATTTAATCTTTTTCACCGGGATAAATTACCCACAAATGATCTAACTCCAGAACTGTCAGGCAGGCATGGATTGATTTTGTCTTTTTAGGAGTATCCTGATATTTTACTTGAAAATTCAAACTTATAATTTGAAATTTCAATGATGATGAACATTATGTAGTATTACTGAGAATCCTAACTTTACTCGCAACAAGCTCTCTCCAAAGAAAAACCTTCAAGTTGAAATCGAAGGATTGCAAATTCTTTTATCTCGTTTTTTTTCTTTATCTTTCTATCTCACGTTTGCCGGTTAAGTTGATGAGATCTGCCACAAATTGCATCATTCCTTTACTGCTGCTGGTGACCACGATCAGTACGAACGCCCAGTTGGATGACTGTGACTTCAATTGCGGGACGTTTACAGAAAAAACACCGGCATCATATAGTCTTTATGAGGCATCTCTTGCCAGTTTTCATGGGAAGATTTATGCGTTGGGAGCCACGGATTTCATCTGGGGTACAGTTATGGATGTCTGGAGAATAATACCATATGACACACTCTATGTGTATGATCCGGCATCAGATTCCTGGGATACAAATCTTACCCCGATCCCTTTACCCAGGTATTGCGAAGGAGAAAACATGGTGATTGACGGAAAATGGTATTTCCCGGGTGGGTATTATTATCTTTCGACCGCTGGAGAGAAATATTTTCATCCAGCACCTTTATCCAGGTTCGATGTATATGATCCGGCACATGACAGGTGGGAGTTGAAAACCAGCCTTCCGTTCCCGTTGAACGGCAGGGGTGCGGTGGTCGATGGGAAGATCTACCTGGCCGGGGGGATAAAGGAAGAAATCTCACCGCACGAATGTCTCTTTATTTATGATCCATCAACGGATCTCTGGACGCAGAAATCCAGTATGAATATGGTCAGGCATGACCACTTTGTGGTGGCAGCCGGAGGAAAGATTTACGCCATTGGCGGTGCTTTTGCTTATGGTGATGATGCCGAAGATATGAATTTTACAGGGGAAGTGTATGATCCTGCTACAGATAAATGGACCTTTATTTCAGTGCCACCTGACACCATGGGAATTGAAATGTGTGCGTATGAAGTGATTGATGATGAGATCTATGTGTTCGGGGGATTTATCCAAATGGCACCAGAATATGTGGCTACCCGCAATATTTTTAAATACGTACCACGTTCTGACCAATGGATCTATCTCGGACAGTTACAAGAAGCTCTTGTTGCCCATGCATCTTTAGCCATCGACAGGGCTGTTTATATTCTGGGCGGATGGAAAACGCCGCGATTACCCGGAGATGTGCCAATACAAAATCTGACCGAACTCAAACTCGGCGATATCACCCTCGATTCACTGCCCCGTCTGCAACGCATTGTTACAGGCGATACAGAAACCATCGATCTTTCTGCCTACTTCCGGCATATCCAGGGAAAAGCAATGTCTTATCGGATCTGCATGGATCCGGAGTTTGAAGATGAACTGTCCATCGCTATCGAGGGGGAATCGCTGAAGCTTACAGCTGGTGGGGCAGGCTTTGCCGGTCTCCGGGTGCTGGCCGAAGAGGGAGAACATCGCATGGGATTTGACCTGAAAATAGATGTTGTGACCGGGACAGGACCATTGCAACCCGCCCGGGATCCGGAGCTGCATGTGTACCCAAATCCCGCAAAGGAATCCACCACAATCGTCTTTGACATGGCGGCTCCTGACCGGGTTCAACTGGCGGTACTCGATGTCACAGGAAAGGAAATCGCCACACTTGTTGATGAATTCCGTCTGGCAGGGAAACAGCAGGTCACCTGGAACACTTCAGAGGTGCCACCGGGAATCTACATCTGCAAATTGTCAGGCTTAGTCAACAGGTCCTTCACGAAGATCATCGTGGAATAGGAGCGGGGCGGGGACCAGGATACCTAGAAACCAATATCAACGCCTGCATAAAACGTTCGGGGCTGCGGGTAGATGCCACTGTCGATGCCCCACCCTCCAACTTCAGGGTCATACCCGGAGTAGTTCGTGTAGGTAAACAGATTGCGCGCTGAAAGATATATCCGGAACTTTTCCAGGTGCATCTTTTTTGAAAGCGCATGCCTGAAAGCGTATCCAAGTTGAATTTGTTTTAGCCGCAGGTAGGAGCCGTCTTCTATGTAAAAGTCGGACGTCCTCAGGTTCCGGTTCCGGGAATCGTAATCGAACCTGTGCAGACCGGTATCGGTGAATCCTTCATCCACCAGGTTCCCTTCAGCGTCGTACACCTGGCTCCGGTAACTGTTCCACATGTCCGTGGTCCAGTTGGAGGTGCCCTGCGGATTATACAACCAGAGTTTGGTGGCATTGAAGATCTCGTTTCCCCATGTTCCGTGCCAGAGCATGGACAGATCAAATTGCCTGTAGTGCATGTTCAGGGTGTATCCGAAAATGATATCCGGGTAGGGATCACCCAGGACGGTCTTATCCTTGCTGTCGATGATGTTGTCAGGCGTGATATCCTCGAATTTGTAATCGCCTGCTTTTGCACCGGGCTGGGCATACCGTTTATTTTCTTCATCGTCATAATAAAAAGGTTGGTTCACAACCAGGCCATCTTCTGAACAATCATCCTCTGTAAACAACCGCTCGATCCTGTATCCGTAGAACGATCCGGGGGTTTCACCGGGAAGGTTCACTGTAAGCGGATCGATGAAGCCTTTATTGATCAGGTCATAATACTCCGGATCAATATCAAGGATGCGGTTCTGCATATGGGTAGCATGCAGGTTCATATCCCATCGCAGATTTCCTTCTGCGCTCTTATAAACGATGGACCATTCGATTCCCCGGCTCAGCACCCCGGCAGGCGGCAGGGGGGCAAGACCCAGGTAGTCCCGTCCATACAGGTCCTTGATCATGTTGAACGGATTGTTGTAATCCGACAGTTCTCCCTTTTGCTGGTGGTTATAAAAAAGATCGACAGAGCCATACAGGCGGTTCTCAAAGAGTCCCAGTTCAATACCGAGATTGTGCGCGCTGCTCTTTTCCCAATAGAACTTCTCATTGAACTGCCGCTGGCTGGCAGAATAGGCAACATTCCGGTCGCTGCTGAAGGCGTACAGGTAGGTCGCGTCCCTGAAGATGTTGGCATGAAAAGCGTAGTCGAGTCGCGGACTGTTACCCGCCATTCCCCAGGCATACCGTATCTTTCCATAGTTGAGCCAGCTACTTTCCCCCCGGTCGGATCGATCCAGGAACAACCATGCACCCGATAGCGATGGATAAAGATCGGTGAAGACAACGTTTTCCCCGGCCTGGTTCCTGAACAGCACCATATCGTTCCTCAGGGAACTCTTTAAGAATAACCGGTTGTTGTATGCATAGGTAAACATGGCTGATTCAGCAACGTTGTTGTATCCCACGATTGCGCTTGTTTTACTGTAGCTTTCATTGGGGTATACGATCGGTTCCAGGGCCAGGAACGGGTATACAAAATCCTGTGCGACCGGGATCCATTCATTGGTGCTGCGGTTCAGCTCAACCCCGGCCATGGCCGTCAGCAGGTGAATGTCACTAATATTGCGTTCCCAGCGAAGGTAGTTATGCACATCCAGGCCAAGATCCATGACCTGGTAGCTGGTTTCAGAGATCCTGGTTCCCCGGAGCGCCCCTCGGTTGACCAATCCCCGGTGCACACTGAAGTTATCCTGGTAGAGCAACACGTACCCTATATCGGTGACCATTTCCATTTGCGGAGTCAAAGCCAGTTTCGAGGACAGCTTTCCGGTAAGGTTATGATTCTCCCTCCTGTTCCTGCTCAGCTCAGACTCATTAAAGATCACATCAAACGAGATTTCCGTGTCAGTGAACAGGTTAAAGAGGAAACGATTGTAATAATCCAGCAGTGAATCTATGGGAGGAGTGACAGGATACATGGTTATTGAAGAGAGGACCGGGTTGTTCTGGTCGTTCAGGAAACTGCCCTCCACCAGGCCATTCATATCCATATACGCATAGTTTAATTGATGCCGTATCCTCCACCGCGGAGTGAGCATATGGCCAACGTTGGAGTTGAACGTGTACCGGTCAAGGTCCAGGTTCTTTAAAACGGAAGCCTGCTTCATGGCTGCCAGTGAAACATAGTAATCTGTATGTTCACTGCTCCCGCTGACAGAAAAATGGACGTTTCCGGTCTCCCCCGGGTGAAAGATCTGTTCCTGCCAGTTGGTATTGTAGGGGCTGTCCCGAAGGGATTCATCCAAAGGCAGTCCGACAAGGTCGTGGAATTCCCTGAACGCATCACTATCCATCATATCCATCTCCCTGTTGACCTGCTGGATGCCGGCGTATGCGTTCACCGAAAACCTGGTTTTGCCCGGCTCACCCCGCTTTGATGTAAGCAGGACCACCCCGTTTCCCGCGGTTGCTCCGTAGATGGATGATCCTGAAGCATCTTTGATGATTTCAACCGAAGCGATATCATCGGGAGAGATGGCGTTTACCAATGCTTTCTGGATGGGAATCCCGTTCAGGAAATAGGCCGGTTCTGAATTGATCAATGAGTGGCTTCCCCTGATCCTCACCTGGAAGCTGGACCCTGGCATCCCTGAATTGCTGGTAACGAAAAGACCGGATGTGTTTCCCTGGAGCAACTGTTCGATACTTGCTCCCGGTTGCGTTGCAATGCGCGATCCGGCAATGTTACCCGTTGCGATCGTTAATTTTTTTGATGTGGGAAGGGTGTATGCCATGACGGATACTTCCCGTATCTCCTGTTTTTTTACCTGTAGGGCTATTTCATCCGGATTATTCGCTTCCGACACGATATCCCTGGTTTCATACCCTATGCTGGTGATGCGGATGCGGGGTTTCTCATACGGCAACTGCAGTTCAAAAAAGCCATGGATACCGGTGATCACACCGATCAAAGGATCTGACCCGACAACAATGACATTGGCTCCCGGGATGGCTTCGCCGGTTTCCGATTCCACGACCCTTCCGGTCACCAGGTAGGCATCCGGTAACTTTCGCCTGACTTTCAGATGGAGCTTGTTACTGTATTCCACGCAGTACACATCGTCTCCAAAGATATCGTTCAGGAACTGACCGACCCTTTGCCTGGAACCGGAAACGGAGGCCATGCGATCCAATGGTACCTCCTGGTTATAACTGAACACAAATCCACCTTTACTGCTGATCTCTTCCAGGAACGAACCAACGGTTCCTTCATTGTTGTCAACCCTGATTTTACGATCAAGTATGGATTCCTGGGCAGCGCCCTTGAGAGCAAATAAGGCAAGGATTGTAGCAATAAGAATCAGCTTTCTCATAGGTTTGCTGTCGTTTGCATCTCCCCTGTATATGATCATTTTATGGGCTGTATATATATTGTATCTCGTGTTTCGCTGTATTCCAGGTCAAAATAAAAGGTGACCTCGTTCAGAATGTCTTCCAGCGATTCGTTTTCGTGTAAAGAGGTCCATCGCAGGTCCGGATTTACCTTATCGGACAGAACAATGGCGGTGCCGAACCATTTCCCCAGCTCGCTGCATACGGTTGCCAGTGAATCGTTTCTGAATTCAAGCCTGCCTGTTTTCCAGAAAAGGAAATTTTCTGAATGGATCTCGCCGGTTCCGATCGTTTGATCAGCAGCGGAATAGACGGCATTCTGACCTGAATGCAATACTAACGCCTCCTTCTCCTTTCCTTTTTGAAAGAGGTGAACCTCACCGCTGATCACGCTGACTGTTGTTGAGGTTTCGGTTGCCTTAATATGGAAGGAGGTGCCGGTAACTTTTACCGTTAGTTGGTCCATAATCACATAAAACGGAGCATGCCTCCGGGGCTCCACTTCAAAATATGCTTCACCTGAAAGTGTGACCTCCCGCTTCCTGCCGATCAGGCGTTCAGTATAGTTGATCGCTGCTCCATGGTTCAGAGAAACAACCGTTCCGTCGTCCAGCAGAACCTCGGTCCTCTGTTCGTTTGCAGCGACCTGGTTCACCACAGCGGCGGTTCTGTTCAGGAACATGGTCGAACCAACAACAAGGAGAATAAGTGCCAGTGCAGCCACGAGGCTCCAGGCAAGCACTGCGGTCCTACCTCCCTTTTTTTTTGTGGCCTTTTCGAGTCTCTCCCAATTCTTTTTCATATCCACCCGCTGCAGATCCTCCAGGAAATGCTTCTCCCGTTTCAAAAAAGCGTCAAGGTCCGTATGTTGTTGTTCATTCCCCATTTCTGATAATACAGTCTACAAAAGTATCACACTTATAAAATCTTTCAGTTTTTCCCTCAAAACTTGAATAGCATGCGAGATATGTGTCTCAATGGTCCTCTTCGACAGGTTCAGCTGCTGTGCGATTTCCTGGTTTGAAACGCCTTCTATCCTGCTCATGGTAAACACTTTCCTGCATTTTGGTGAAAGTGCTTCCAGGCTCTGAAGGTAGGTATGCTCCAGTTCAATTTCTTCAATATACTCCATGGGATCGTAAGGATTTCCGGCTTTAAGTACCGTTTCTTCCAGGTCAGCCCCACTGTTCCTTCGAACGTTCTGATAGTCGATGTAATTCAGGCACCGGTTCCTGACCATCCGGTAGAGAAACGTTCCCGGGAAAGGATTTTTGTCATTGAGATCCCCTTTCTCATACAGGTAAACGAAAAGCTCCTGCACAATATCCTCTGCAACCGTCATCACCTTGACATACTGCAGGGCAAAAACGGTAAGTGGCCTGAAGTATTGTTGAAAGAGCAATTCCAACTGGATATCAGTAGTTGAATCTTTCACGAAGCGAAAGTTATTAATAATTTATATACAAAGCAATGACCGCCGATAAATGACCCCGACTGATGAAAATCTCCTAAACTACCGAACCCATGCACTCCATTTGGGACGATACCGTTCGATTTTGGTACGATACCGTTCGACATATGCATCTCTGCTTCATAATTTTATTGATAGCGTTTCCCGGGCAATTGATTAATCAACTGAAGCCTTCCCGGAATTGCATCTGAAAGCATGAGCATGAGTATGAGAAATTTCAATCATCCTTCTACGTGTGATCCCCCGGTGGGCTGTATCAACAATAGAAACCTTAACAACCTAAATGAATTCATATGAAAAAACTACTGTTCTTATTCGCCGTGATGCTCATCACTATTCCGGCAATTCCGCAGAAACGGTCGAAGTTCCTGTATGCTGAGATATCAGACAAATCCGCTGTTCTTTGGCCATTCACCAAGGTAATTGGAAATCATTTTGATCCATCACTGACCTTCGGAGCGGGTCTGGACCATTGGAACAAGGGATTGTCTTCGCTATTTCAGAATCTTCAATTTACCGGTTATGCTACTCCAATGATTGGAAATGGAATAACGGTGAGCTCCAGCATTGGCTACAGGTACCAACACTCCTCCGGCATCTTCGGGGAAGCATTGGCTGGATTGGGGGCCTCGGTTTTCTATCCTTCTATGGAAACATTTACCCGGAACGAGGATGGAATTTATACTGCAGATAATCATTTGCATATTCGTGGCCTTTTCCCCCTCGATTTCCAGGTTGGCTACATGAAAGGTAGGCTTGGCATTTACATCAAATATAGGTATATGCTGATCGGACCATACACTGATGTTTTGCTTGATTCTCCTATACTTCCCGCCTCACACATCGGGATAGGAATGAGATATGGATTAAATAAGAAAAATGAACAAAAGAAAGGTAGTTGATCATGAAATCAAAATTATATGTTTTAGCATCTATTTTCGGCCTGCTTTTTTATTGGTCTTGTGAAGTAGGGATTGACGAGCCGGTTGATGATTGCACGTTGAGTGAGAGCATAAACAGCGATGCACATCCTTATTCTGAAAACTTTCAGGAAATACTCGACGAATATGTTGCCAGGGGAGGTCCCGGTGTTTCTGTCGCCATTGAAACACCTGAAGGCTGGTGGCTTGGCTGTTCCGGCATGGCCAGGATCGAGGACCAGACAGCGATGAAACCATGTCACCTGTTCCATTCAGCAAGTGTGGCAAAACCCTATACAGCAACACTGATCATGAAACTGCATGAAGATGGTAAGCTTAACGTGGATGATCCGATCAGGGATTACCTTCCGGAAGATATGGTTAGCCAGATTGAAAATGCTAATGAAGTAACCATTCGCCAGTTGATGAGCCATACTTCAGGCATCCGTGATCTCACCTTTTATTCAGAAGAAAGAGTGGATGTGATGAATCATCCCTTTGAGGAACGAACGATTGAATCGCGCTTTGAGAAATTTGTCTATGGAATACCATCCTTTTTTGCTCCCGGCGAAAATTTTCGTTATTCCAATGCAGGATTTGACCTGTTGGGGATGATCATTGAGGAAGCCAGCGGTCAAAGCTTCGGAGCCTATTTCCAGCAGGAAATCATAGATGCACTTGGACTGACAACTACTTATTTTAAAGCATCGCCCGGGTATCCTGAAATTGATGGTCTGGTGAATGGATATGTAGAACATTATCCCGGAGAGTTGCAAAATTGCACCCATATTGATAGAAGCATGACTGAAATGGGTATGGGCCATCTTGGGGTCATTGCAAATCCATACGAATATGCGCGTTTCTACCAGGAATTAATTCGGGGAAATGTGCTTGAACCGGCAACCCTGGAAAAGATGCTGACAGTGGAATATACTGTCAGGGAAAATGTCAATATGTGTTTGGGAATATATTATGTTATTGATGATAGCCATGGAAACAGAGCTATGTATGTGCACAATGGAGCAATTTATGGTATGCAGGGACAAACATGCTATTACCCGCAACCAGATGTTACCGTGTCAATGCAGGTGAATATTGGTTGGATTTTCGAAGAAGAAAGTAACAAAGAAAGGTTTCAATTCCTCCGGAATGGTTTGAAGAAAGTTATTTTTGCTGAGTTGTGAGGGAGTTGTGCAACTTTTTTCTGTAAAATACTTATCGTGTTTGCCCGGCATAGTGGTTTGTTTTTCGATTCAGCATCTAAAATACCCGAATCATCTGAAAAAAATGCAACAAATTGTAATAGAATGATACATATTCAGATCATAAATTGAAGTTTTAACTTTATACGGCTTTCAGAGGTATATTCATTTTGTATAATTACACAAATTGGGATATTGAATGGCATTTGCGGGGAGGCATCTGGTGTGAATACATTGGTTGTTAATGTCTATTAAAAGTTGTATTTTTATGAATACAATAAACGCTATGTATCAACTGGATTCAAATCAAATAGTATTAAAAAGGAACGGGAATGTTCTGCGTTTACGAAAATCACTGTTTTGGGATCTTCCGGCTGACCAAATTCACCCGGAGCGGAATAAGCGGCTGATCATGGAAAGAGTATTTACAAGGGGAAACATGAAGGAATTCAAGAATCTCCGGGATCTATATTCCAGGAATGAAATTATGGAAACCGTGGTTCAGATAGGCAGCCTGGATAAAAAAACCATGGTTTTCCTGTCAAAATCCTATCAAATCCCACTGACTAAATTCAAATGCTTCACATAAAAACAGTAACAGGAGAAGTACTCCAGCTAATAATGAGACTCCAGGAAAAACCATACCTGGAAGAATTTTACCTTGTTGGAGGAACAGGATTGGCGCTCCAGATTGGTCACCGGAAATCGGATGATCTTGACCTTTTTACGAACAATGATTTCGATAATAACAGTTTACTGGAAAAGCTTGAAGAGGATTTTGAATTTCATGCCGACCTGACTGAGAAGAATACCATAAAAGGTACTATTCAAGGTATCAAAGTCGATTTGTTGGCTCATAAATATACGCTGCTTGATAAAATACAAAACCTTGAGAATATCAGAATTGCTTCTACCAAAGACATAGCAGCAATGAAAGTTAATGCAGTCTCCAACGATGGGACAAGGATAAAGGATTTCATTGATATCTACTATCTGCTTGAAATCTATTCAATTGAAGATATCCTAACTTTTTTCAACAACAAGTACAAATTGCGAAATTCCCTGCATGCACTTAAAAGCCTCACCTATTTTGAAGAAGTTACTCAGTTTGATTGGCCGGAT
>CAYOVC010000049.1:0-12124 GCA_964407305.1 uncultured Bacteroidaceae bacterium
CGGATTGAAGATCACCCGCTGAGGTTGCAGGGAGATGATATAGTCGTGATACTCCAGTTGCCGTTCCGGACCGATATAGAGTACAATGGTATGAACATCCTCGATCTCAGGCATTCCTCGCTGGATGAACGTGTTGTAGATCACACCGGGACGAAAGCCGACAGCAACAGCTTCATGACCGTAGCGCAGCAGGCTCTTCACCGCCTTGAAGGAGTACCTCGCCGGGTTGGGGCTGGCCCCGAGAACTACGGTTTTTTTTGGTTCCTGTACCATCTCTTCTGATGAATATACCTATCGTTCCTGTCAGTGCTAAGCTAAGTTTTTTTGTTCAGAATTTTGTAACAGTAATAAGCTTTTCGTCATCAGATGTTTCGCCAGCTATGATTCGTAATTTTCGTTTACCTATTTCCAGATCAGTACCACGGCGTGGGCCGAGACCCCCTCCTCCGAACCGGTAAATCCAAGCCCTTCTTCAGTTGTTGCCTTTACTGATACCTTGTCACGATCGATCCCCATTGCCATGGAGAGTGCCGAACGCATATCTTCAATGTGGGGTTGTATCTTAGGTTTCTGCAGGCAGACGGTGGTGTCAATATTGCCGATGGCGTAGCCGTTGTCAGTGAGCAGGCTGATCACCTTTTCCAACAGCAGCAGGCTGTTGATCCCCCTGTAGCTTTCATCACTATCCGGGAAGTGTTTGCCTATATCGCCCAGCGCCGCTGCACCCAGCAGCGCATCGCAGATGGCGTGTATCAGCACATCAGCGTCGGAGTGTCCCTCGGCACCTCTGGCGTGTGGGATATGAACCCCTCCCAATCGAAAAGGGAGTCCTTTTTTGAGTCTGTGTACGTCGTATCCGAATCCGATCCGGTGTTCCATCTACAATAACCTTTCATTGACTTTTCCTTACCCTGCTGAAAACGCTATCCCTTTCAGTAGGCTTTCTCATGCTGCAGTTTACAGCCTCAGGCTCTCAAAATCAAATCCAAGGGTAAACCGGAGGGTATTGGCGAGCGGACTGTCCATTCCGTTGGTCGGTACCAGGTAGGAGAAGTCGATCGAGAAGACATTCAGTTTGAGTCCGACACCCAGTGTGGCATATTTCCTGTTCCCCTTCACGGCGGCTTCGTGGAAGTAGCCTGCTCTGATGGCAAACTGTTCGCGGTACCAGTACTCAACGCCCAGGCTCACCATCACCTCGGCCAGCTCCTCACGGAACGCTGTGCTGTTGGTGCCGTCATCGTAATTGATGCCTGGTGCGTCGTAGAACGAGCGGATCATCCCCAGTACGATCGACTCCGGCTCGGGATAACCGCGGAGCACAGAATCGGTTTCCGGATCCCTGACTGGCCGTGTCGGTACCAACAACTTGTTCAGATCGAGCATGAAGCTCATCGTGTTGTAATCATCCAGTCCGTAATCGAACCGTCCGCCGATCCCCATGTTCGAGGGGAGTGGTGTCTTGTTTCCGTCGGTCGTGTAAGCAATGGGCGTACCCAGGTTCGTCAGGGTGATCCCCCAGGCGTAACCGGCATCATTGCCGCTGAGCCTGAGCTCATCCTCGTAATAGAATCCCAGGTCGGCACCAACGGCGATCCCTGCCCTGGACTCTTCACCACCGACGAGCTGTCCGCTGGTGAGGTTGGAATGGATGTAGCGGAAGACCACGCCACCGGAGAAATTATCGGTAAAGAGTCTTGAATAGCCTGCATCCAATGACATTTCGAACGGGGTGAACTGTCCCTGGATCTCCCCCTGGATGTCTGTAAAGGTGATCTGTCCGAGTGAGAAGTAACGCAGTGATCCGCTGATCACCTGGTCGGGTGTGGGCTTGTAGTAGGTCGACAGGTAGGCCAGGTTGATATCGGGAATGATGTGCCGCAGCCAAGGGGTATAGGAAATTCCCAGTCCGCCATCCTCCTTCATAAAGGCGTACTTCGCCACGTTCCAGTGCTGCGAGCCGAGGTCTGCCTTCGAGGCGATTCCGACATCGCCCATGGCACCTGCCCGCGAGTCGGGCGCGATGGTGATAAACGGCACTGCCGTGTTGATCGTGTTCAGATCGCCTCCCTTGAGTTCCCTGATGGTGATTTGTCCGAAAGCCTCGGCTCCCAGCATCAGTAGCACCATACATAGTCCTGTAATGTGAATGGCCTTCACCCTGTCTGTTTTTAGCATTGGTATAGGTTTTTTCAGGATACAAATATACAAGAAATTCTGCTATTTGTCATGGTTAAAAAGTTTTACCTGCCTGTTGTAAAATATTGATTATCAAAAATAAGTTCTGATCGCAATTATATATACGTTGAATGTTGCTGAATAGTATTTATATCTCAAAAAAAATATGCATAAAACATTTACCACGAACTGCATGAATCATTTACCAGGCTTTGCATAAATCATCTGTCATCCCTGATCTGTAAAAAATTATCGTTGAATGATCAATCGTCCCGCCCCGGCGGCTTCCTCCCCGGCCTCACTTCTCACAACCACCTTATAGACATACAACCCGCCGCCAAGCGTTGCACCACCCATTGTGGTTCCCTGCCATGAAGGGGGATCGATCCTGTAACCCGGTGAATATAACTGGTTTTGCAAAACAGTGACAAGGTTGCCCTGCAGGTCGTAAATGCGTATGATCACCTCCAGCTCCTCTCCGGGCCTGTTGTGCTCAATATTGAAAAAGGTCTCGTCGATAAATGGGTTCGGATAGGTATAGACCTCCTCCAGGAGCATCGATGCAGACTCCACCACTACGAAATCGAGGGAGCCGGTGGCTGAATTGTTAAAGATATCCCAAACCTTTACCGTAACGGTATGTCTGCCCCCGGGGAGATTATCGTAGGGGTAGCGAATCGTACCCGAACTGTAGCTATCTGCATCTGCCTGGTAGTATTCATTCAGGATGATCGCATTGATCCGGTCATCGTTCAGTGTTGCGGTTATATCGTGACCAATCCCGTTGCCGGTGGTATTTACACCGTAGGGATCAGCTACATAAACCAGCAGTTCAGGTGTACTGTTCACGATCCCGCCATCTCTGAAAAGAGAGTCGTTCATATATACCCGGATATTCGGACCGACCGTATCCAGCTCACTGAAATCTCCGAGTCCGCCGATGGTGATACCGGCAGTTGATCCTTGTGCGTCGTTATTATCGCTGAAGCCGTAGTAGCTGATCTTCCCGTCGCCCATGTTGTACCCGATATCCTTTGGCACATAGAAACTGAAGCTGAACCTGCCGTTTTCCACGGTTGCATTTCCTTTGTAGAGCGTGCTGTTCCGGGTTTTGAACTCCATTGGTGTGCCGCCATCGTTGGCCAGGGTTTTCAGGTTTGTTTTTTTGTCGTAGACGATCGGGATAACCGTGCCATTGAAGTTTTCCATGAGTCCGCCTGACCGGTCCTGCAGATGACCGCTTACCGTCACGAAATCGAGGGCCGACAGGGTATCACTGAAGCTCTCAACCGCCTGCTGGTTCACTGAATCGGTTACTATGAGATTCTGTGGAAAGGCGAGGCTGGTTGACGGGTCGCCCAGCAGGGTAAAGTTCCTCTTATTGATCCCTGCCCCTGCATTGTTCTTGCTGTATTTGATGATATCCCCCAGCCTGTAGCAGTCGCCGTTCTCCCTCTTTTCAAAGACGATCTCGTAGAATTTTTCATTGAGGGTATGGTTCGGACCGGAGTAGACAAGGCGCGTAGTGGTAAAGAGCGCGATGCTTCCTCCACGGGGGTTCAGAAGCACCTCTTCGCCTGCCGTGGTAATCTCCTCCTTTTTTCCCGCATCGTACCAGTCATACCTGCTGAACTCACAGGTGGCCGTCATGAACAGCGGATATTTCCCCTTGTTTCTCCACGCCCTGATATCGTTCATATCCAGAATCTTTTCATGTGCCAGTCCGTTTTCGCCGCCATGACCGGTATAATTGATGATCAGCGCTCCCCGGTTCATCTGGTCATTGATCGCCCTGTTCACATCCGGATAGACATCGCCCGTGGGGGTGGTCACCTGCGGATATGCATCCATGAAGATCTTGTTGATGTTATAGTCGGGATAATTCTCCTCTATAAAATGCGCAAGGCTGTTGGCCTGTCGCATGTGAATGTTCCCGTCTTCATCATCACCGATCAGGCAGATAAAGTTCCTCCACTCTCCCAGTGTTTCGGGCTGGTCGTATTCGATAAGCTTATCAACCAGTAGCTCAGCCTCCTCAATCGTTGAGGCCGGGAGCCGCCCGATACCAATATCAAGCACCCCGTCGTACAGTCCCTCGCCCGTATCGAGCAGTCCGAAGAAATCATCCGACACATATGAGCTCGTGGGAACGAGTGAGTTGACCGACTGGTAGGTGAGGATCAGGTTGGGGTTGTAGGATCCGGTATCACGGTTATCGAAAGATCCATCGCCAAACAGCAGCAGGTACTGTACCATTTGCTCCACCGGGTGACTGTCGTAATACATTTTAAGGTAGTTCCTGATCGCCCCTGCATCGGGGGTACCAGAGGAGAACTCATTGAATATCATCTCCTGCGTAACTATTTCGACCGACAGGTTATCGTGGTTTCTGCGGTGGTCGGCGAGCCGGGAGGCCTGCGCTTCATATTCCGCGGCATAGATGATCAGCATTTCAGGTGGTGGCGTGCCGTGAAGGTTTTGGTTGCTCACCCTTCCTGTGCCCGGACCATCTGTTCCGGGAACGGGAAAGTTGCCATCCGGTTCAAATGCAATAAACTCCCTTACCTGGTCGGTAGCGATCCTGAAGGAGCCTGTATTGCCCGATCTCTGCAACGTCACGCTGCGGGGGTTATCGGGATCGGTGATATCCCACAGCAGGGTGTTAGCAGAGATGTTAGCGATCCTGAACTCACTGACGTTGCCCACGCCAGCCGAGTTTTTGTCACGAAAAGCAAGCTGGTCTCCTTTCATCTCCAGCCTCGCGCGACCGTTGATCGTGATATGGTTGAGCCAGGCCTCCGAATTGCTGTTGGGCTGCAGGTACTCCACCTGCACGGTCACCACCTCCTGGGCGGCATTGTAGGAGAAGATACTGCTGTTTTCAATGGCAAAGGTGGAGGTAGAGGAGCTGAGATTTACCGGGTTGAAGGCAATGGTTCCGAGCACTGAGCTGTTGGCAGTTACCCTTATGGAGGAGGATTCGTTCGAGCGTACCGCTGCCGTAACACGGATCTGTACGGGTTCGGAGGTAACCAGGCTGTTGAGTGTAAAAGGGTAGGCACCCGACAGGTTGATCTTGTAATTGTCGCCGTACCACTCGCGTCCGGAGCGGAGCAGGTTGAATTTCTCCTGCTCGAGGTGGGTATGCAGGTCGTAGGTAGTAACGACCGTTCCGGCCGGATCGCCGGACAGCTGTGCCGCCGGTGGTGGCTGCGCGATCCCCCGGCTATCGGTTATAAAGTAGTACCCCCTGTTGCTGTAGGTATGCAGTTGCTGGGAGAAGAGATTATTTCCCTGGTTGTAGTTCCAGTCAACCGGACCACGTGCGTGGAAGAGGATATAATCTCCCGGACCGAAGAGTTGATCGCCTCCCTTGTTTATGTACACCGGGATTTCGGAGAGGTCGTCGTAGTATCCCTGGCTGTAATCCTCCGGCAGTTGAACAGCACCGGCGCCAAATATTTTCACCATCGCCGGATTTGCGATCCCCAGTTCCTGCAGCTTTTCATAGGTGAGCTTGTGTATACCCGGCTGCGTGACGGAGACCTTATACCAGTTGCCTGTTGCGAGCTCCGAGGAGCTGCTGAAAACCCCCTTCTTTTGTGATTTCAATGCTGCTATTGGCTGCTCTTCGCTGATATGAAGCGTGAACGACTGCAGTTGCATTGTCGCTCCGGTTGCAGGGTCGGTGTAAAACGGGATAACGCTCACCTGCAGGAAGGGTCGCCTGTTTTCAAACACCAGGCGGTAGGTTGTTTTGGGGACAGAGGAGAGGTATTCCGGAAGGACCTGGTTGTTAAAATCAGCCTTCAGCCGGGAGGCACTGTTTACCGTTGTTTCTACCAGCGGAACCGTGCCGTCACCGTTCCAGGGCAGGACCACCGAATAGAGCGGAAGGTTACCGGTCTGTTCCTGGTATGCTGCACCGTTGAAGCTAAGCAGGGAATCTTCGGTCCAGCCAATCTCAATAACCTTTTTTTGTCCTGAGACAAAGAAGGGAATCACCGACAGGACAATTATAATTAGTTTTTTCATCGTTGCAGAGACAGAAAAATGGAACAAATATATAATCTGTACCGTATAAGACGTTGATAATATAACGAAACTGACAAATTCTTATTGTTAAATCATCTTTTAAACCAATTGCTATCTTTGATACAGAAAACATAAGGATGACAAAAAAAGGAGTCATATTGTTTCTTGCGGCGCTGCTAAATCTGCCTGTAGGCATGCAGGGACAGGATCCTGTTTTTACGCATTTCCATGCCAACCGACTGATAATGAATCCTTCGCTGGCCGGGATCGAAGGTCCGTGGAGGCTGTTCATGGGGTACCGCAACCAGTGGCCGAACTCCGGGTCTTCCTACATTACCTACCAGGCCTCCTACGACCAGTTTGTTGATAAGCTGGGTGGCGGACTGGGGGTCAGGGTGCTGAACGACAGGCAGGGCGGAGGAGTTTTCAATGCCTACAACCTGGACCTGATGTATGCCTATCACTTCAGGGCCACGCGCCGGCTCTCCTTCTCGGGCGGGATCCAGGCGGGAGTCGGCCAGCGCTCGTTTGACCCGTCATCCCTTGTCTTCGGTGATATGATCAACCCGGTTACCGGTGCAGTAACACCCGGACTGGAGGCAATGAACCGTTACAGCGAGATCTATCCGGATTTTGCCGTGGGAATATCCGCCTTTTCAGGTATTTTTCACGGGGGGATCGCTGTTCATCACCTGCTTAGTCCGGTAGTGACCAACAGCAACGATCCTACCGGGACGGTTGCACGTAAATATACGGCGCATTTAGGAGCCCTCGTGCCAGTTATGGAGCGGCGCACAGGAAAAGAGTTGTTGCAGCTTTCGCCCGGTCTGTTCATTATGAGGCAGCAAAATGTGCTGCAAATCAATTATGGGTTGGATCTGGTCTTCAGGGATGTGATTGCCGGTATATGGACCAGGCATGATCTGCTGTTTAATTATGGAAACATCATATTATCAGCAGGTTATAGTTATGGGAACCTGCGATTCAGATACAGCTACGATATTAAATTATCGAGTCCGACAGTGCGGTTACCCAATATGGGGGCACATGAATTTTCACTTGTGATTGTCAATGAGAAAACAGGGTTAAGAAAAAACCGGCGTACAATAAAAATACCGAAAATTTAGTTAGTTTTGTAAGAAGTTTTTATATTAGCACTTGATAAAATCTGAAAATCTATCAAATCATGAAAATCGCATTGAGACTGATACCTGCAGTTATTGCTGTTTTTGTATTATCAGGTTGTGCCGAAGATGTTACCAGTTCGGGTAAAGTATCATCAGCAACAGGCTGGGAATATAACAAGGAAGAGACGGGTGGTTTTGAGGTTTCCTCTGCTGTTGAGCAGGAGACCGGACCGGGCCTCGTTTTTATTGAAGGGGGAACATTCACCATGGGTAAAGTACAGGATGATGTGCTTTACGAATGGAACAACATTCCACGGAGGGTTACCGTTGCCTCTTTCTACATGGATGAGACCGAGATCACAAATGTGAACTACAGGGAGTATCTTTACTGGCTCGACAGGGTCTTTGGACTCAACAACCGCCAGGTTGTTGTGAATGCCCGACCGGACACCCTTGTATGGCGCGATCCGATGGGTTTCAATGAACCGTATGTGGAATATTACTTCCGTCATCCGTCGTTTAACGAATATCCTGTGGTTGGCGTAAACTGGCTGCAGGCGAATGATTACGCCTTGTGGCGAACCGACAGGGTGAATGAGCTCAGGCTGGTTGATTTGGGTGTCTTTGACGGGATCAAGACCGACCAGGTGGATGAAAGAAACTTTAACACCGAGGCATACCTGTATGGCATTTACATACCGGATGATGGAAACCAGATTCCGAGTCTGAATCCTCGTGAGGACACCAGGGGAATCAGGGTGGAAGATGGGTTCCTGCTTCCTAAATACCGTCTCCCGACAGAAGCCGAGTGGGAATTTGCTGCGCTCGGACTGATCGGCAACTCGGTCGATGAGTTGATCTGGGAGCGCCGTACCTATCCGTGGAACGGACATATCCTGAGAAATGATAATCCAAGATACATGGGTCAGATGCGTGCCAATTTCGTGAGAGGTAAAGGTGATTTGATGGGTGTTGCAGGTAGTTTGAACGACAATGCAAGTATCACTGCTCCGGTAAGATCTTTCTGGCCCAATGACTATGGTCTCTACTGTATGGCCGGAAACGTGAATGAATGGGTGCTGGACGTTTACCGACCAATGTCACACCAGGATGTTTCGGGTTTCCGTCCCTTCCGTGGCAATGTCTTTACAAAAATGGTGCTGGATGCCAATGGTAGTCCGGTTATTGACAGCCTGGGACGAATTCAGAGGGTTCCCATCACCGAAAGAGATGCCGAAGGCAGGTTTAACTACCGGAGGTCCGATTACAGAAACTATATGGATGGAGATGCAAGGTCTGTGCAGGAGCGTGGCGAACTGGATACAACTGGCTAT
The DNA here is from genome assembly GCA_964407305.1 of uncultured Bacteroidaceae bacterium. Classification (GTDB taxonomy): domain Bacteria; phylum Bacteroidota; class Bacteroidia; order Bacteroidales; genus M55B112. The sequence continues at coordinate 8,675 of CAYOVC010000049.1, forward strand.
GAGGGAACAGGAAGTATGTATATAAACAATGATGCTGAGCAAACTTCGCTGATCTCTGACGAGGTAAGGGTCTTCAAGGGCGGATCATGGAAGGACAGGGCATACTGGCTGAGTCCTGGTGAAAGAAGGTACTTGTTGCAGACGGAGGCACGTGACGACCTGGGATTCAGGTGTGCAATGACACGTGTAGGCCAGCCGACAGGATTTTAATTGGAAATCAATAAAAAATATTTTAAGGCTGTTCCGCCGCGGGACAGCCTTTTTTTTGAGTGGACAGGTTAGAAAAGAGTATGGGGATTGAAGAGCTATACCGGGTTTTTACCGGCAGTAAAGGTGTAACGACTGATACACGAGCGATTGCCGGGGGGGAGGTCTTTTTTGCACTCAAAGGTGAACAGTTCAACGGAAACAGGTTTGTCGGGGAAGCACTGGAAAAAGGATGTGGTTTTGCTGTGGCCGATGATCCGTCGCTTGAAGGTACCCATCATGTGCTGGTGGTCCCTGATGCTTTAATGGCACTGCAGGAGCTGGCGGCTCATCACAGGGAAAAGTGGGGAGGAAGGGTATTCGCCATCACCGGAAGCAATGGTAAAACAACAACCAGGGAGCTGGTTGCCTCGGTACTCTCCAGGAAGTTCAGTGTCTGCTCCTCCGGGGGGAACTTGAATAACCATATCGGTGTTCCGCTTACACTGCTGAAAACAGGGAATGAGGAGCTGGCAGTTATTGAGATGGGAGCCAATCATGCGGGTGAGATTGCAAGGTTGGCTGAGATAGCTGCACCAGAAACAGGCCTCGTTACCAATATTGGAAAGGCACATCTTGAAGGTTTCGGTAGTATTGAAGGCGTGAAGAGAGCCAAGGGTGAGCTGTTCGACTACCTGGCAGGGCATGGTGGGACCGCTGTTGTGAATGTATCTGATCCGGTTGTGGCCGGTATGGCCCGGCAGCGTGGTTTAGAGGTGTTTAGCTATGGCGTGGATATTGACTGCATCGTGCGTGGGCTTCTGCCTGAGTCTGCAGATGGGTTAAAAGGAGAATTCGCGTTTGACGGGAGGCAGTTTCCTTTGCAGTCGGGGTTATTTGGAAATTATAATTTTATCAATATGCTTGCTGCAGCAGCAGCAGGTATTTATTATGGTGTGCCCCCGGAAGATATTTCAGAAGCGGTGGCAGGATACCGGTCGGAAAATAATCGCTCACAGCTGGTCAGGGGAAAAACCAATACACTGATCATGGATGCCTACAATGCCAATCCAACCAGTATGTCGGTTGCGCTGACAGAGTTTAAGGAGCTCGATCATGCAAAAAAGATGGTTATCCTGGGGGATATGTATGAGCTTGGACCGGATTCGGACAGGGAACACCAGGCGGTGCTTCAGCAGCTTGTTGGGTCAGGGTTCGACGAGGTGCTGCTGGTAGGGGAGCGATTTGGCAAATATGCCTCTGCGCCTGCTTTTCCCTTCAGGTTTTTTGTGAGCCTTGATGCCTGTATGGATTACCTTCGCAGCAACATGCCGGAAAACTACATGATCCTTTTGAAGGGAAGCAGAAAAAACACCCTCGAAAAAACAACCAATCTGCTACTTCATTGACAACCCTGTGTTAATTCACAACACAGTCCAATAAATAATGGATCCAATTGTAAAGGTTAATCCTTGTAGAGAAACCGTTTGATCTTTTTGGTGGGTGTTTTTTCAAAGGGCTCCTTCTGGATGATTGTCTTTTGCAGCCTTGAGTTTTTGTTTAGCTGACTATTGACCCTCGACCGGATCTCTTCAATCAGATCATCTGCTTTATGCTGAATCTCCTTCTGCATATCATGGGCGGAAGATTTCAGTTGCTGGTAGTGCTCCTCTATCTTTTCTACATTCAGGTGCACACGCGCCACCAGCTTTCCCCTGACATTCATAACGAGCGATTCGGCAACAAACTCCTGTTCATTGATAATAGATTCAATCTCTTCCGGGTAGATGTTTTCACCATTCGGTCCGAGGATCATGTTTTTCAGTCGTCCCTTGATATAAAAAACTCCGTTTTTATCAACGGTGCCCAGGTCGCCGGTCCGGAAAAACCCATCTTCCGTAAACACCTCGCGTGTTTGCTTTTCATTCCTGTAATAACCCAACATGATGTTCCTTCCCTTGGCCACGATCTCTCCCTCTCCGGTAACAGGATCGGGGTCGTTGATCTTCATCTCCAGTCCGAATATAGGTGTTCCAACCGACCGGTACACTGCATCCTTCGGGCCGAATCCTGAAAGCATCGGGGAGGTTTCAGTAAGGCCGTAACCCACTGCATAAGGAAAACGGGCTTCCAGCAGGAATTTTTCAACATCCGGTGCGAGTGCCGCTCCCCCGACACCAAAGAAGCGCAGGCGACCGCCGAAGAATGCCATGAGCTTTTTTCCTGCCGCCCTGTGCAGCAGCTTTCTTGTGGGAGGAAACTTGAGCATGGCACGTGTTACAGGGGATTTTGACAATCCCGGTTTGACAGTGTTCCTGTAGATTTTTTCAATGATAAGTGGAACCGTGAGCATGGTCGTGGGCCTGATTTTTTTGAGCAGGGGACCCAGATAGGCTGCTGTAGGAAGCTTATCAATGTAGTAGATAGAGGCTCCGTTCAGCACGGGGATCAGCATTCCGATGGTGCATTCATACGTATGCGCCAATGGCAGAATAGAGATAAACACATCGGTCTCCACTACCTGGTGGATGGAGCTCGTATGTACCGTATTAGAAATGAGGTTATCGTGGCTAATCATAACACCCTTTGAATTTCCTGTGGTTCCGGATGTGTAGATGATGACTGCCAGGTCGGAGTGTTTAGCTTCGTAAAAAGCGATGGCCTTTCCGCCGCTTTTTTTCGGTACGATCTTTTGTATCTTTTCAGAGCGGTCAGTTTTAAGCTGACCGGGTGTATGGAACTTGAGGTCCTCAATGGTGATGATCTGTTTTACTGTTTCAGGGAACCCATCTTTGAATTTTGCGGATTGTTTGGATGAAATAAAGACGGTCGAAGCCTCTGAGTGCTTCAGGATGGAGGTCATCTCATTTGCCGTGAAGTCGGTGAGTATCGGTGTAACGATACCACCTGCCTGCATAATACCGAAATATGTGGCCACCCAGTGTGGATTGTTCTCGCTGATAATGGCTACCCGCTCACCTTGCTGAAGTCCGGAACCATACAACTCTATTGCTATTCCTGTGGCCAGTGCCTGTAACTCACTGTAGGAGTATGATACTCCGTTGGCAACAGACAATGCCATTTTGTCCTTGTATTTTTCAGCCGAGGCTTTTAGTAATCCTGGTAAATTATTAAAATAGATCCTGTCTTCTCTTAACTCCTCTTTCTTGCTCATTTTTATATATTTATTATAATATTCGACAATAAAATAGTTGGTTTGTTCGGTACATGCATCTTTATCCAGTCTTAAAGGCGGAGGTCTAT
>CAYOVC010000050.1:0-12071 GCA_964407305.1 uncultured Bacteroidaceae bacterium
CGCTCCTTTTTTCTAACGCCGGCCGCCCTTTCGTGCCGCCGGTATCCCCCAAGTCGCCACGGTCAGGGGCTCATCCCCTGGGGGCGGTGTTTTTTTCCCCGCCATGAGCGACGAAACCATTATCGTAAAGGACCAGGGTACGATTTTTCTCGGGGGACCGCCACTCGTGAAGGCCGCTACCGGCGAGAACGTTTCTGCAGAAGAGCTCGGAGGGGGTGTTGTCCATACCTCTATCTCAGGCGTTGCCGACCACCTGGCAGAAAATGACAGGGATGCGCTGCAGATCTGCAGGAACATTTTCGAAACACTCCGGGTGCCCGAACAACAGAACCTCGAACGCATACCGGTCAAAGAACCACTTTACAGTCCCGCAGAGATCCCCGGGATCCTGCCGGTGTCGGGCCGCGAACCATACGATGTCAGGGAGATCATCGCGCGACTGGTCGATGGCAGTGAGTTTTCAGAATTCAAGAAGAATTACGGCACCACACTGGTCACCGGCTTTGCCCATATCATGGGATACCCCGTGGGCATCATCGCCAATAACGGGATCCTCTTTTCCGACTCCTCACTCAAAGGAACCCACTTCGTCCAGCTCTGCGATTTTCGCGGACTGCCAATCATCTTCCTGCAGAACATCTCCGGTTTCATGGTCGGCAAAAAATATGAGCAGGGAGGCATCGCCAAAGATGGTGCAAAAATGGTCCATGCCGTTGCAAACACCCGGGTGCCCCGCTTTACCATCATGATCGGAGGCTCATTCGGCGCAGGAAACTACGCCATGTCGGGCAGGGCCTATGACCCCAACCTGCTGTTTATGTGGCCCAATGCAAAAATATCGGTCATGGGCGGAGAACAGGCCGCCGGTGTACTGACAACCATCAGGGAGGACCAACTCACCGCCAAAGGTGAGGCCATCACTACCGAAGAGAAAGAGAAAATAACCCGGCCCATCATCGAAAAGTACGAACACGAAGGATCTGCATATTACAGCAGCTCAAGGCTGTGGGACGACGGGATCATCGAGCCGGCACAGACCAGGGCCATCCTGGGGATCTCCATCGCCATGTCGCTGAACAAAAAATTTAATAACCCCCAATACGGCGTTTTCCGGATGTAACGATGAAACAGAAAGAATATATCATAGAATCGACCGAAACCGGGATCGGCTATATCACCCTCAACAGGCCGGAGGTGCACAACGCCCTGAATATTGAGATGATCCGCGAGATCGCAGCCTCGATAGAAAAATTCAACAAAAAAAAGGAGCTTAGAATGATCATCATCCGGGCAAACGGAGAAAATTTCTCTGCAGGGGCCGACCTCCACTGGATGAAAAAGGGGCTGGAACAAAACGAAAAGGAGCTGCTCGGCGAAAGCCTCGAACTGGCAAACCTTTTCAACAGCATCTATAACTCATCCATCGTAACGGTAGCAGTGGCTTCAGGGAAAGTGATCGGTGGTGCCAACGGGATCATCGCTGCATCAGATATCTCCCTGGCCGCCGAAAACAGTTCCTTCACCTTCTCCGAAGTAAAACTCGGACTGATACCCGCTACCATTGCACCCTATATCGTTCAGAGAACCGGAGAAAATATCGCCCGCGAATGGATGCTCACCGGAAGAACAATCCCTGCAAAGGAGGCGTATGAACGCAGACTGGTCAATATACTTGTACCGGATAACAACCTGGACGAACATATTCAGCAACTCACGGAAACCATTCGCAATAACGGTCCGAAAGCAATGAAGGGTATCAAGAAGATGTTCAGAAAAGAGGATTTTTCATCACACCCCGATAAACTACTGGAACCCACTGCGAAACTTATCGCAAAATTCAGGGTCTCAGGAGAGGGACAGGAGGGTATAAAGGCATTTTTTGAAAAACGTAAACCTGCCTGGCACAATGAATAAAAGCAAATTCCATAAGATACTTGTCGCCAACAGGGGCGAGATCGCACTGCGCATCATCAGGGCCATCCGGAAATCAGGCATGACCTCCGTGGCCATCTTCTCCGAATCCGACAAGGACCTGCCCTATGTACAGCTAGCCGACGAATCGTGGCCAATGAACGGGGGAACGCTTGCTGAGACCTACCTGAACCAGCAACTGATCATTGAGATCGCCAAACGTACAGGCGCCTCTGCTATACACCCCGGTTACGGCTTCATGGCAGAAAATGCTGCCTTCGCCCAACTGTGCAAACAGAACAACATCACCTTCATCGGTCCCGCTCCCGAGGTGATCGACCTGATGGGAAACAAGGCCAACGCACTGGCAGAGGCCAAAAAACACGGGGTGCCTGTGGTCGAGGGAACCACAGGATCGCCGGAACAGATCATGAGGGATGCCGCGAATCTGCAGTACCCTATATTGATCAAGCCTTCAGCCGGCGGCGGCGGCAAAGGGATGCGCATCATCGGAAAGAGCAGCGAACTGAAAGAGGCCATGGAAGATGCTGCCAGGGAGGCAAAGAACTATTTTGGATCCGGCGAACTATACGTCGAGCGCTACATCGAAAAAGCCAGGCACATCGAGGTGCAGGTGCTGGCCGATCACCATGGCAATGCCGTCCACCTCTTTGAAAGGGAATGCACCCTGCAGCGCCGCTACCAGAAAATCATCGAAGAGGCCCCTGCCCCATCTATCTCCCGGGAGACAAGGGAAAAAATAACTGTAGCTGCTCTCAGCCTGACCCGGGGCATTAAATACACCAATGCCGGTACCATCGAATTTCTGGTCGATGAAAATGAGAATTTCTATTTCATCGAGATGAATACCCGCATACAGGTGGAGCACCCGGCTACTGAAATGATCACCGGATTCGACCTCGTCAGGGAACAGATATGCATTGCAGGCGGCAGTAAACTGAGCGTTCAGCAGGAGGAGCTGAAAATAAAAGGACATGCCATCGAGGCGCGGCTCTACGCCGAAGATCCTGAAAATGGGTTCATGCCCGCTACAGGCACCATCAGGAAAGTGAACACCGATCATGTCAATATCAGGATGGACAATGGCTATGTTGAAGGGAACGCCATATCACCCTTCTACGACCCCCTGATCAGCAAGGTGATCGCTCATGGCGCCGACAGGAACGAGGCGATACGGCAGCTTATATCCGGATTAAAAAACTACCACCTGGCCGGACCGGTTACCAACCGCGATTTCCTGGTTACACTCCTGCAATCGAAGGATTTTACAGACAACAAGGTCTACACAAAATATATCGACGAACACCTGGGGTCCCTGCTGGAACAGCTAAACAACGAAAAAGCTGAAATTGAAACGAAAGTGCTCCTCTCCATGTTTGCCGTGGCAGCGATTCACCACTCCTATCAATCACGCGTTCCCCATTCAGTGTGGCAGGAGATCGGATACTGGCGGCCACTTTCTGCCATCCAATTAAGGTTCGGCAAAACCAAATCCCGCATTCCATTCAGAACAAGCAACGGGGGCCGGACCATAGAAGCGATTATCAACAATGAACCTGTTCAAATATATCTTCTGGATCAGACAGGTAACTTTCACAAACTGATGATTGATGGCAGACAATACCAGTGCTGGGCAGAGGTGGATGAGACCGATATCATACTGAACGTGGAGCAATACAATTTCTACGCCGAAAGAACCGATATTCCGGATGCCAGGCAGAAGGGAGCAACAACAGCCGCTGGGAGAGGAAGCGATTCGAATGAGATACCCGCACCACTGAATGGCAAGGTTGTAAAGATCAATGTTAAAAAAGGAGGGTCCGTCTTCGCCGGCGACACCCTGCTCATTATTGAATCGATGAAAATGGAAAACAGGATCATCGCTCCAAAAGACGCCACAATCGATAAGATCGATGTACAAGTCGGCGACCTGGTTGAATTAAACAAGCTATTAATCATTCTTAAATAATTAATAATGGACCCCCTATTAACAAAACAACATGAAGCATTCAGGGAGAAGGTCAGGGCCTTTGCTGAAAAAGAGATAAAACCCCTGGCAGCGGAACTCGATGAGAACTCCGAATTCTCCGTTGAATTAACCGGGAAGATGTTCGATGAAGGTTATCTCCGCCTTGTAACTCCCGAAGCGTATGGAGGAATGGGGATCGATACCCTCTCCTATATCATCGCCGTGGAAGAGGTGGCCCGGATTGACGGCTCACAGGCCGCCACAGTGGCAGCCCAGAACTCCCTCGGTCAGGGCCCCATCCTGACCTATGGCACCGATGAGCAGAAGAAAAAATTCCTTCCCATGCTCACCACGGAGAAAAAACTGTGGGCATTCGGACTCACCGAACCCAATGCCGGATCGGACTCCAACAACACCGAAACCACGGCTGAGCTCAGCAACGGCAAATGGCACATCAATGGAAAAAAGATCTACATCACCAACGCTGCCTCTGAAATGGCCGGTGGCGTTACCGTGCAAGCCGTAACGGGGGATCGCGGAAATGGAATAAAGGAGCTCTCAGTAATCCTCGTGCCGCGCGATACCCCGGGCTATCGCACCGAAGTGATCAACTCCAAAATGATGTGGCGCGGCGCCGATACCGGCAGGATCTTCTTCAACAATGTCGAGGTACCCGAAGAGTATATCCTCGGAGAACGTGGAAAAGGCTCGAAGATCATGCTCGCAACACTCGACAGCGGAAGGCTTTCCATCGCTGCCATGGGACTCGGCCTCGCACAGGGCGCCTTCGAGATGGCCATGGAATATGCCGCTAAAAGGGTGCAGTTCGGCAAACCGATCCGCAGCTTCCAGATCAACTCTTTCAAACTGGCCGATATGGCAACAAAAATTGAACTGGCAAGAAGCCTGCTCTACAAAGCATGCTGGCTCAAGGATCACAAACAGCCCTTCGGCAAGGAGGCCGCCATGTCAAAACTGTACACCTCGGAAATCGCCAGGGAGATCGCCAACGAGTCGCTGCAGATCCACGGTGCACACGGACTGATGAAAGAGAACCCCATCGAACGGTTCTACCGCGACCAGCGGATCCTTGAGATCGGCGAAGGAACATCCGAGATACTGCGACTGGTTATCGCAAGGCATTTAGGAATCAGGTAAACCCCCACACAATGGAATCACTCGAAACCCGGAAAAAGGACCATATCGACCTCGCATTCAAATCGCAAACCGGCATGCCGGAGATCGACCGGCGGTTCAATTATGAACCGATGCTCGCGGCCCATCCTGAGCAGGGTCTGCAGCCGTTTACCTTCCTCGGTCGCGAACACCGTATCCCGATGTGGGTCAGCAGCATGACCGGCGGAACAAAGCTCGCCGGAAAAATCAACCGGAACCTGGCCCGGGCATGCAGGGAGTTTGGCATGGGTATGGGACTCGGATCCTGCAGGATCATACTGGAGGACGACACCTATTTCGAAGACTTCAACATGCGACCCGTCATCGGCCCCGATCTACCCCTCTGGGCCAACCTTGGGATCGCACAAATTGAAGAGCTGCTGGGGGAGAGGGAGGTATCACTGGCGACGGCACTGGTGGAGAAACTGGAGGCCGACGGACTGATTATCCACGTCAACCCGATGCAGGAGTGGTTCCAGCCCGAGGGCGACATCCTGAAATATCCGCCCATCGATACGATCAGGCGGTTTATGGATCAGTTCAAACACCCTCTCATCGTGAAAGAGGTCGGACAGGGAATCGGTCCCGAAAGCCTGAAGGCCCTGCTTCAACTGCCACTGCAGGCCATCGAATTTGCTGCCTTCGGCGGAACGAATTTCGCCCGGGTGGAGCTGCTGCGCGACGAAAACGCGGATGCAACGCTGTTCGAACCGCTCTCATACATCGGTGAAGATGCACTTACGATGGTTGAATCTGTAAACAACATTATCGCCACTGAGAAGCCGGTATGCGGCGAACTGATCATCTCCGGCGGGATCAAGAATTACCTGGATGGTTACTACCTGGTAAAGAGATCGAAGTTGCCGGCGATCTATGGCATGGCCTCCACATTTTTGAAATATGCAAAGGAGGATTACGAACAACTTTTTACGTTTGTAGAGGGCCAGGTAAAAGGACTTGAGATGGCGTACGCATACCTCTCCGTTAAGTAATACATCATGGCTCAGAAGAAGGCAATATCGGGCTTTTCGAAGCTGACACCCCGGCAGAAGACCGAATGGCTGCGCGATGAGCATGGCCTTCCGGCCGATCGGCTCGAAACACTCACCGCTCACCTGCATAGCGATCCGCAGTTACAGGCGCTCTACAATGAGTTCAGCGAAAATACGGTTTCAAATTTCTTTGTTCCATACGGACTGGCACCCAATTTCCTGATCAACGGCCGGTGGTACGTGGTGCCAATGGCCATCGAAGAGAGCTCGGTGGTCGCAGCGGCCTCTCATGCGGCGAAGTTCTGGTCCGATCACGGGGGGTTCCATGCGGAGGTGGTGGACCAGGTAAAGGTCGGACAGGTGCATTTTTACTGGACCGGCAGTGAAGGGTTCCTGTCGGAGGTGTTTGAAAGCAACAGGGAAAAGATGATCCGGTCGATGGACCCGTTCACCGAATCGATGCGCAAGCGGAGTGGAGGTATAAAAGATATCCTGCTTACCCGTCCGCCTGAGTCCCCGAAACACTATTACCAGCTGCAACTTCAATTCCTGACCGCCAATGCAATGGGGGCCAACTTCATCAATACCGTCCTGGAGGAGCTGTCGAAGGTCTGGAGGGAACTTGTATCCGAACAGGCATCGGAAAGCAAGCAGCCGGGCGAACTTGAGGTGAACATGGCAATCCTCTCGAACTACACCCCCGAAAGCCTTGTGAAGGTGTGGGTGGAAACGGAACTCTCATCGCTGGGCCGGTTCGATCCGAACCTTCCTGGAGAGCAGTTCGCCGAAAAATTTGTCAGGGCAACAGAGATTGCCCGGATCGACACCTACCGCGCCGTAACACACAACAAAGGGATCTTTAACGGTATGGATGCGGTGGTTATAGCAACAGGGAACGACTTCAGGGCTGTCGAAGCCTGCGGTCATGCCTATGCCGCGCGCGACGGCCGTTACCGCAGTCTGTCAAGGGCTGAAATTAAGAACAATATCTTTAGGTTTGAACTGGAGGTTGCCATGTCGGTCGGCACGGTCGGCGGACTCACCTCCGGGCACCCTCTCGCCGCCACGAGCCTTAAAATTCTGCATGACCCTTCGGCCGGAGAGCTGATGATGATCATTGCTGCGGCCGGACTCGCTAATAATTTTTCTGCTGTGCGCTCATTGACTACCAGCGGGATACAACAGGGGCACATGAAAATGCACCTGACAAATATCCTCCGGCAGCTCGGGGCAGACGAGCAGCTGAAAATGGAGGCGGTGGAATTCTTCAGGAACAGAACCGTTCGTTATGCCGATGTGAAAAAGTTTGTCCAGGATAAAAAAAACCAACCATGAACCAACCATTCTATGCACGGGGAAAGCTGCTGCTGACATCAGAATTCATGATCCTGCATGGGGCAAAGGCGCTTGCAGTGCCCCTCACTGTTGGACAATCGCTGGAGCCGGTTGCGAAAGCGAGGTCGGGTGAAAATGTGAAATCGGGTGAATTGCGCTGGACGGCACAGCATGGTAATGACACCTGGTTCGAAACCACGCTCTCAATAGCAGGCATGGATGTAATAGCTACAACGGATGAGGAAAAATCGAAAACGCTCGTCTATATACTCAGGAAATTACTGGAGATTAAACCCTCCTTTACTGAGCAACTCGATTCCCATGATGTAATCACCAGGCTCGAATTCGATCCGGCATTCGGTTTTGGCAGCTCGTCGACCCTTACTTCGCTCCTGGCACAATGGGCGGAGATAGACCCGATGCAGCTCCACTTCCATATTTCAAAAGGTTCGGGCTATGATGTCGCCTGTGCCAGCGCGGAATCAGCGATCCTCTACCAGGTGGTCAACGAGATGCCGGTGATTCAGTCGGTCGATTTTCAGCCCGGCTTCATGGACCGGATGTGGCTGGTGTATCTCGGACATAAACAGGATTCGTCGGAAAGTGTGGCCGCATTTCTGAACAACTATAAACCCGACCAGGATGACATTGCACGCTACTCTGCAATTACCGTTGAAATGCTCAGGGCACGAACAAAGGAGGAGTTTGGAGCACTCATGCAGTCACACGAAGAGCGGCTGTCGGAGATCCTGGACATCCCGGTGGTGAAGCAAAAAATGTTCCCGGAGCTTGAAGGATATGCCAAATCGCTTGGCGCCTGGGGAGGTGACTTTGCACTCCTGGTCACTTCATGGGACAGGGAAAAACTATCATCCTATCTCGGTGAAAAAGGGATCAGTAAATGGTACGCATACAATGAACTGGTTTTGTAAAAAGACCCTTTTGCAATCTATGACTGATTCGGGCTAATAAACCTAAAACTTGTAAAATGCAGAAATATGAAAATGTACTCAAGGAGGAGGCAAAAAAGCTCAGCTCCTTGAAGCCGGTCAGGACGGAAGGCTCCGTTGGCTGGGAGGCACCCTCAAATATTGCGATCGTAAAATACTGGGGTAAATTTCCGGGACAAATACCTGCCAATGCATCCCTGAGCATGACCCTGGAAGAGGCGGTGACCAAAACACGTATCGGCTATTCCTGGCTGAAAGATGCAGATGGCGTTCAGCTCGACTTTGCATTTGAAGGGAAGAAAGCGCCGGATTTTGAAAAGAGAATAAAGAGGTACCTCGACAGTATCGCGGCCTATTTTCCCTGGCTGAGCCAGATAAAGTTGACCATCAGCTCCGAAAACACCTTTCCCCACTCGTCAGGTATTGCATCGAGTGCATCGGCGATGGGGGCGCTGTCGCTCGGACTGTGTGAACTCGAGGAGCAGTTGTATGGACAGGCTGTTGCGGAAAATTTTTTCAGGAAAGCCTCTTTCATGGGCCGCCTCGGTTCGGGCAGTGCCGCCCGGTCGCTCTATGGAAAATTCTCGGTGTGGGGATATACGGCAAGTTGTAAAGATTCGTCGGACGAATACGCAATCCCCGTTGAAAACATGCATGAGAACTTTTTGGGAATGCGCGACAGCATCCTGATCATAGAGTCGGGGAAGAAACAGGTGTCAAGTTCCATGGGACATGACCTGATGAAAACGAATCCCTATGCGAAACTGCGGTTCGACGCTGCCGAGGAGAATATGCAGCGGCTCTGCTCCATTGTCAGGGAGGGTGACCTCAGGCAATTCATTGATGTGATGGAGAATGAGGCGCTCACATTGCATGCGATGATGATGACCAGCAGACCAGGATTCTTGCTCATGCAGGCAAATTCGGTTGAGGCCATCCACAGGATCAGGGAGTACAGGAAGGAGAGCGGTATGACCCTCGGGTTTACCCTCGATGCAGGGGCCAATGTCCACCTGCTCTATCCGAAAAACGAGGCCGGACAGATCGGCAAGTTCATTGATGATGAGCTGAAGGGGTTGTGTGAAAATGAATTGGTACTTCACGACAGGATGGGAGACGGACCGGTGAAGTTGGTTTGATGCAGGGGTGCAACAGGGAGCGTTGTAAAAGGGTGCGAATTGGGTTGGTGGTTGCGTATAAATCTACGCAAAAGATCGCACAAAAGGGCCCTCTGAAAACAAGAAATAACTGAAAAGAGACTGATGATTAACAGGGATAAAAGCTATAATGCAAAACTGATGCTCGCAGGTGAGTATGGGGTGATCTTGGGAAGTGAGGCACTAACGGTTCCGTTGAGATATTTCTCCGCAAAACTGGCACAACGGAAGGGTGAGACGAGGGACCCTGAGATCATCGGTTCCGTGGCAAGCCTTAGGAAATTGCTGACCTATATCCGTTCGCTTCCGAAAAACAGCTTTTATGCAACGCCCGACACAGATGGTTTGGAAAAAGCCTTGAAAAAAGGGTACTACATCGAATCGACCATCCCCCAGGGATATGGCATCGGAAGTTCGGGTGCCGTATCGGCCCTGGTGTATGACCAGTTTTTTACCTCGGGGAAAGAGAGCGGTCTTCAACAGCAGCGGAAGGATCTTGCCACATTGGAGTCATGCTTCCATGGGAAAAGTTCAGGGGTAGATGCGATGACCTGCTATTCCGGGACACCGCTCCATTTTCTTCCCGGAGGAGAGATCCGGTATTCGGGCGAAGATCCGTTAAAACCCCACGGAGGATACCGTTTTTTTCTGCTCGACTCCGGCCAGGTATTTGATACGGCGCCACTGGTTCATTTTTTCCTTGAAAAGATGAAGAACAAGGATTTTTCGAAATTTATCACCAGTGACTATTTTGACCTGATAAAGAAATTCATCAGTACGTTGAATGGCACTTCTGACAATGACCCGGCACTGATATTCAGGGCAATATCAGATCTCCAGTGGAACCATTTTTCGCGTATGATCCCTGAAAACATGGCGGAGGCCTGGACCAACGGTCAGGTAAGCAATACCTATTACCTGAAACTGAATGGCTCCGGGGGCGGTTTCATGCTGGGAATCGCACATGAGAGCGCAAAGGATGAGGTAGAGTACATGCTGAACGGAAATAAAATCATCTGGATCACCAATTGATGCCGGCAGAAGCAGATTGAATACCCTTCTATCGGTACATTGCGTTCGTTTGTATCAAGAATACCCAAGGGAAGAACCGCCTCTGCAGCGGCAACATCGATTATAATCCTTAACTTTGCATCCAACCTATTTTAATGAATATGAACGATATTGATATCGCCCGAAAAGCAAATATGCTGCCCATTGCAGAGGTAGCAGCCAAATTAAATATCTCCCCTGAGGAGCTGCAGCCCTATGGGAAGCATATAGCAAAACTCCCGCTGCATACTGGCAACGGGAAGGACGGGAACCTTGTATTGGTGTCTGCCATCTCCCCTACTCCTGCCGGTGAAGGCAAAACCACCATGTCGATAGGACTTTCAGAGGGCCTCAACCGGATTAAAAAACAGACCACCGTTGTATTGAGAGAGCCCTCGCTCGGACCTGTTTTTGGTATCAAGGGAGGTGCAACTGGCGGCGGCTACGCACAGGTGGTTCCCATGGAGAATATCAACCTTCATTTTACAGGAGATTTTGCTGCCATTGAAAAGGCACACAACCTGCTGGCTGCATTGATAGACAACAACTTGCAAAGCAAGACCCACTCCATCGGTATCGATCCGCGCACCGTCAAGTGGAAACGGGTGATGGACATGAATGACCGTGCATTAAGATTAACGATTATCGGACTTGGCGGTACAACTTCAGGGGTGCCGCGCGAAACAGGCTTCGATATTACTGCTGCCTCTGAGATCATGGCTATTTTATGTATCGCAGATGACATGAAGGACCTGAAAAAGAGAATGGGGAATATATTTATCGGATACACATTTGATAAAAAACCGGTCTATGCCCGCGACCTGAAAGCTGAAGGAGCCATGGCAGTGCTGCTGAAAGATGCCATCCAACCCAACCTGGTGCAGACCCTGGAGGGCAATCCTGCCATCATCCATGGCGGACCGTTTGCGAATATCGCGCAGGGCACCAACAGTGTTATAGCCACCCGGATGGGGCTAAAGCTTTCAGACTATGTCGTTACCGAAGCAGGTTTCGGCTTCGATCTGGGGGCTGAGAAGTTTTTCGATATCAAATGTCAAAAAGCCGGACTCAAACCAAAAGCTGTCGTCCTGGTTGCTACTGTCAGGGCCCTGAAGTACCATGGCGGGGTACCCGTCGACCAGCTCAATACCCCCAATCCCGAGGCCGTCAGGAAAGGGCTGGTCAACCTGGATAAACATGTTGAAAATATTAAAAAATTCATTGACACATGCGTGATTGGTATCAACCGGTTTGCTACCGATACCGATGAGGAGGTCGAACTTATCCTCAACCATGCAGCATCCCTGAATGTAGAGGCTTCAGTAGCTGAAGTCTGGGCCAAAGGCGGAGAGGGAGCGATCGATCTGGCTGAGAAAGTGGTAAAGGAGGTTGAAAGGAACAACTCCGGTTACAGGCCGCTGTACGATTGGAGCTGGACCACAGAAAAGAAGATCGAAACCATCGCCAAAGAGATATACGGAGCCGCAGCGATTGATTATACAACAAAGGC
>CAYOVC010000051.1:0-11967 GCA_964407305.1 uncultured Bacteroidaceae bacterium
GGGACGCCAGTGAGGATGAAATATCACTACTCGTTGCTCAGGGTTCTTCAAACTCCGGTTTCGGAGGACAGGCAGTTGATGCTACTATCGGAGGCAGGATAATGGGTGTGGCATTCGATAGTGATAATAATGTATACTTCTCTGTAGCCGCTCAGGTAATTATGGTTGATATGAGTACCGGAGTTTTTGACCTTGTAGCAGGTTCAGGAAATTCCGGATCACCGGATTTTTCACTTCCCGCTCTGGAAATCGATCTTCCCGGTGTTGCAGGAATAGTTTGGAACGATGATGATTCCAAACTGTATATCAATATTCTTGGTAGCCATATGGTTGGTGAGATGGATGCTGCCACCGGCGCTATTAAGCGTATAGTTGGTACAGGTGTGAGGGGCGATGACGGAACTACCGGTCTCGGAATTGAGAAAGATACCCGTGAGCCCTTTGGTCTGGAATATATAAAAGATGCCGACGGTAATGAGTTTCTTTACATTGCCACACAGCAAAAAAGAATTCACAAATATAACATTCAGACAGGAATCCGGTCACTTCTTGCCGGTAACGGTGGATGGGGATATTCTGGTGATGGCGGTCTGGCTGTGGATGCTCAGTTGAAGCAACCACATGATCTATCTGTAGATCCTACCAATACTGCAGTATATTTTGGCGAGCACCAGGCTAATGTAGTGAGAAAAATAGATCTCAGAACCGGTCTGATCGACAAATTTGCAGGAACCAATGAATCGGGAGATGTTCTTGCAGGAAACAACGGGCCTGCTGATGAGGCGATTTTATTGCGGGCTGTTGGTACTGATTTTGATTCCAATGGGGACCTGATTATTTCAGAAAGAACAGGAGGAATGATCCGTAAGGTTGATATGTCAACCAATATTATCTCTGCTCTTACCGGTTATGCCACTGCTCCGACACTTCCGGATCCCGATGGTACTGTTCAGGGTACTGAACTTGGTGTTGATGCCCGGGGTGTTGTATCATGGGGTGATGAGGTGTATTTCTACGATAGAAATACCAATACAATAGTCAAAATTGCTACTGACGGTACTGCAAGTGTATATGCAGGAGTTAAAGGCGAAAGTAGTTTCAATGGAGGAGGAGCTATCGATACAGTTCATTTCGGAGAGATAGGTGCAATGATCCTTGATAGTAATGGAGATATCTTTGCTTCCGATCGGGGACATGATGTAATCTATAAAATTGATGTGAGCGAAGGCCTGGTTTCTGTGATTGCCGGTGTCGGTGGTTCATCCGGATATGACGCCACCCAGGAAGGAGGACCTGCAACCGCTGCATTATTGAAGGATCCTGAAGGTGTTGCATTTAATGCCGATGAGAGTAAACTTTACATAAACGACCGTTCTAATTATGTGGTACGCGTTGTGGATATGGCTACAGGAAATATTGATCTGTATTCAGGTCAACCAGGTTCCAGAGGTGAAGTTACCGGATCAACCCCATTGCTTGATGCCCAGTACCGTGATAACAGGGGCATAGCAGTTGATGCTGACGAAAACGTTTATGTAGCCAGCAGTCGCTATAAAAATGTCTATAAACTGGATGGTACAAACGCTGAAGTCTTTGCCACAGGTTTTAATAAGCCGTTCGATCTTTTATACGCCGGTGGTTTAATCTGGGTCAGCGACAATAGCTTTATCAGAACAGTAGATCCTGCAACTGCAGAAGTTTCAATTGTGAACAATGATGTATCCGGATCCTGGTCCTTATGGCCCGGAACCAGTGTAATATATGTAACTGCCATGGGTAATGGTCTTTATACTATGGAAATCGATCCGGCAAGCACCATCGCAACCATTCAGGGATATGCTGATGCGAATGATGCAAGTGCTCTTTCAATTGCCATGCTGGATGAACTGGGAGCTGCTGCTATCGATCTGAATCTTGATGTATACAAATCTGCCGTGGCCGATTCAACCGCTGCCACTCTTCCCAATATTTCCTCAGTTCAAATGCTGGTAAGCGATGTTAATAAGCAGGAGGAAGATATAGTAATAGCCGCTGTTGATGCGATGGCTGGTGCAGATGATGCTTCTACCCTTACTTTGGACCATCTTGTAATTGCTAGCGTGTCGAATGTTGTAGATGCTAATCTTTCGACGTATCAGTCTATGATCGCAGATTCAACCGGCGTGGCAGACAAGGCTGCTTTACAAGCAATAATTGATGGTGGAAATGTGAATGTGTCACTGTCTGAAATCGATGCAATGGCGCAGGGAGATGATGCTTCTGCTCTTACAAATACGCTCATACTGAAAGCCGGTGCTGATCCTGCTAATCTGATGCAACATATGACCTACGATTATCTTGCAGCATATAAGACAGCGATTGCTGATGCATCCGGAGTGGGTACTGTTGATGAACTCAATGCTATTCTCACTGCAGTTAACACTGAAGCGGAGACCCTGAAAACGTCACTATCCCTTGGGGAGATTGATGCCATGGCCAAAGCTGATGATGCATCGGGACTTACATTTGAGATGATCTACCTGGCAGGAGCAAATATCGATGAAGTTAATCATGATTATCTTGCTTATTATAAAGCTGGTGTTGCCGGTGCTGCTGGTGTTGCTGATGTTGCTGCTTTGGATGCTATCATTGCAGATGCGAATGCTGCCGGTGATATAGCAGAAGCTGCTACTGCCTTGACAGCTATCAATGATATGGCTGTTAATAGTGATGCAAGTGAACTAAGTAAGGCACAACTTGAAGCAGCAGGAACTGATGGTCTTAGCTTTACTTCGGAACATTTTGAGGCCTATCGCACAGGAATTGAAGTGGAAAGTGGTATTGCTGATCTGGCAGCCTTACAGGCTGTTATTGATGCTGCTAATATTCAGGTAGCTATCGACAAGATCGTAGCTTTTGCCGAGGCAGATGATGCCGGTGAATTGACAAATGATCTGCTGGTTGCAGCTGGTGTTGATCCTGCTTCAATAGCACCCGGAAACCTTGAGCAGTACAAAGCTGCTGTTGCTACTTCTGCGGGTACTGAGGTAGACGATACAGCTGAACTTCAGGCCCTGGTTGAATCTGTAAATACTCAAGTTACCGCCGATGCAATTGCTGCTATTCAGCAAATGGCCACAGATGCTGATGCTACAGGACTGACTACAGATCTTCTTACTGCAGCCGGTATGGAATTCGATCCCGCTTATCTAGATGCATATATTGTTGCTGTTGCTGGTGCAGGTTCTCTTGCCGATGCAGCTGCGATCCAGGATCTTCTGGATGTAACAACTACATGTGAGACAATCAGAGGAATGCCGGGAACAAGTGATGCAATGGATCTTACCACAGAAATGCTTAATTCACTTGGCGTGGACAATGTATTCGACGTTAATCTTGAAGATTATCAGTT
Organism: uncultured Bacteroidaceae bacterium; assembly: GCA_964407305.1. Classification (GTDB taxonomy): domain Bacteria; phylum Bacteroidota; class Bacteroidia; order Bacteroidales; genus M55B112. The sequence continues at coordinate 3,392 of CAYOVC010000051.1, forward strand.
GGCTGTTTTTGATGCAGATACAGTTGAAAATTGCGGAGCTTCACTTCAGACAATAGTCGATGAAACCAACTTTAGTGTTATTCAGTCTATGGCTGTAGATGGCGATGCAGCCGATCTCACTGAAGAGATGTTGCTCGCAGTTGGAGCTACTGATGTCCAAACAGCTAAAATGGATGATTATAAAGCTGCGATTGAGGATGAAGCAGACATTGCAGATCTTGCTGCACTACAGGCGATAATTGATGCAGTGAATTCTGTCAGTGTTGAATCTTTTGGTAAAGATGCTTTAAGCATTTATCCGAATCCTTCTAATGGTGAGTTTACTATCCACATTGCTACAGGTATAGCAAACATGAAGATAGTTGATATCACAGGGAGAGTTGTAATGGAAAGAGAACTAATTCATTCCATGAATTCTGTTAATCTGAGCCACGAATCAAAAGGTGTTTACTTTATTCAACTTGAGAATGAAGGAACGCGTATCAATACGAAGATGGTAATCAGGTAATTATAATTGAAATTTACTTAAACCACATGGCATAATTGCCATGTGGTTTTTGTCTTTTTTAATAATATGACTCGAATTGGAATCATAACACTCTTATTTTTATTGGAGAGTTTTACTGCTTCAATAGTTCGTGCCCAATATGGACCCGGAGGCATTGGTTATGAAGATGCCTCTGAGGAAGGTCAGCCTGAGCTGGTACTGTGGTTAAAAGCAGATCAGCTTCTTTTGTCTGATGGGGATGAAGTTGATGTATGGGAAGATCAAAGTGGTAATGATCATCATGCTCTGAGCGGAGGGGGTGCCGGCCCTCTATTCAGTAGTTCCGGAATTAATGATATGCCGGCAATTGTTTTTAACGGAGATTCATGGTTTAAAGTTCCGGAAAAGTCTAATCTCGACGGTGGTCCCGGTATTTCCATTTTCGTGGTTATTCAGCCTCTTGCGATCGATCAGGGAGGTGGAATGAAGATGATCACAAAGAGGAACCACTGGAATCTCTGGGGAGCCGGACTTAGTAAAGAAACTTGTAAATATTCCTTCAACCTTGATTTTCATGGACGGGATGAGGACCAGTACATAATGGCTCATGTTAATGGTAATTTTCCCGATAATAAAGTTGAAACCGAAGCTATTTACGGCGACAGTTCAAAAGTCCTGCTGGTCAATTATAATTATACTGGTCAATATGCTGCTATAAGAGTAAACGGACTGAATACCTCAGGGAATAAACCCAATCCAAATTACGCTGTTACACAAATTGGAGATCTGGAAGATTATGATAATGAAGTGACCATTGCTGCAGCTAAATATGAGCCTCAGATTAATGATGAATCGCCCATAGGAGATTACCTGAAGGGTAAAATAGCAGAAATTGCTATGTTTCGTTTGGGTCTGGATTCAACCAGGCTTCAGATCGTTGAAAATTATTTTGCTGCCAAATATAAGGTCAATACAGGTCCTGATAAATTATTTCAGGATACCGTCTTTCGATATAATCTTATAGCAATAGGTACGGCCAATGGCCGTGATTTTCACAGAGAATCCGGGAATGGGGTGCTCTTGTTAAAAGATAAAAATGAAAGTCTAAATACTACAGGTGAGTTCCTTTTCTGTGCTGATGATAATGTTCCGATTTCATGGACACAGAAAAATATCCCTGAAAAATGGGAATCGAGATGGACCAGGATATGGAAAGTTGAAAAACGGGGAGAAGTTGATGCGGAATTGTGGTTTAGCTTTGTAGAAGCTGGAATATCTCTATCTAAAAATAAGGAATACGGCTTGCTTTATACCAGCGATGTGCTCAATGACTTTACAACGCTTTCAGAAAAGGGAAGTGCAAAATTTGGCAATTTAATTTTTCATCTGAGCAATGAAGAATTGGCGGATGGTTATTATACAATTGCTGAAAAAACAGTTAATACTGATTTGAGCAAGCATTTATTTCCTGAAATTGAAGTTTTTCCAAATCCCTTTAACAACAGGATCAAAATATATGGAATCCAAACTGAAACTAACCTGCGGATCACCATGAGTGAATTATCTGGCAGGGTAGTGAGGGAATATAATACACTTAGGATTACCAAAGAAGGTTTAATTTTAAATGACCTGGACAATCTTGAGGAAGGCTTTTATATTCTTTCAGTTACGGTCGGCGGCAGCGTTAAAAGTTATTCTATAATTAAAACCAAATAAAACAAACTATTATGAAAAAGCATTTACAGATATTATTTACGGTATTATTTGCAGTTACTTTTTTCCCGGCTCAAGTGGTTGCTCAGACAGGCCCCGGAGGTGTTGGCGGCCATGAGGATGAAATTACAGAAGGTTCACCTATTAATTCATTCTGGGTTAGAGCCGGCGATCTTTTATTGGGAGATGGTGCGGACGTTACCCAGTGGGACGATGTTTCAGGCTACAATCATGCAGCTGTCCCGGGAATTCCTATAGCAAAAGGGATTGTATTCGAGTCCGATAAAACTAACGGTCATCCCTGGGTTCGTTTTCACGGAGTGAATTTTTTGAAAGTTGCCGATCATGATGTTCTTGACGGCGGAGAAGGACTCGCTATTTTTCTTGTTGCAAAAAGAGATTCATTCAAAGTAGATAAATACGGAAGTGGGTCCAGTCTTGTTACCAAGAGAGCGCATTGGAATGGATGGTCGCATGTACCTCCAATATCAATGGATGCTTCCGGCTTGCAGCATGCCTACGAAATAAAATGGGAACGTGATGGAGCAATTACCGCATATTTAAACGGGAATTTGCCAGATGGCGCAGGATCAGATGTGTTTCCAGCAGTGGAAAATACACCCGATACTGATACCTCTTATGTAATCAGCTGGGCATATACATCTGCTGAAGGATCATACGGTGCTTTTGTGAGAATAAGCGGGTTGATGACCACCAGGAGACCTGAAGGAAATCCTAATCCTATCGTTGTCGGAGACATTGTTAACAGTACCAAAGACTTGTATCTTGGAGCAGCACAGTTAGATCCTCCGGGTAACTTCGGGGATAATCCCAAAAAAGATGATCCGTGTCCTGAATGTACCGAACAACATTATCTTGAAGGAGCCCTTTCAGAAGTAATTGTATATAAAGGAACTCTCTGGCATACTCATGTAATCATAGTGGAGAATTATCTTTCTCTGAAATATGGACTTCCCATCGGAGATGAGAAGTATTACGATGATGACATCTTCATGTACGATCTGATTGGTATCGGCAATGAGATGGGAGATGATAAAAAGCATACTAAAAGTTCTGCTCAGGCACTAACTATAGAGGAATTGAATGGTTCTCTGGATGCGGAAAAGGAATATGTATTCGTTGCTCATGATAATGTACCATATGATATCACAACAGAAGGTTTGGCTGATGAAAATGTGGAAAGATGGGGAAAAACATGGAGGCTTCTGGAGCTTGGTGAAGCTGATGTGGCTTTCACTTTCGATTTTATAGCCGCCGGTTTACGAATGCAGGATGTACAAAATTACAGGGTTGCCTATAAATCTGCACCCGAAGACGATTTTGTTCTTTTGGATGCTATGCCATCTAAATTCCTTCGCTCACTTATCTTTGATCTGGAAGGAGAAAACCTGGAGACGGGCTATTATACGCTCGCTTATACACAGACAGAAAATTCAATTCAGGAATTCAACCTTTCTACAGATATGATAGTATTCCCGAATCCTGCTGAAGATAACCTGAGTGTCAGATTTGTACAGGAATTAACAGGACCCATTGAAATACGAATTCTGGATGTTTCAGGAAGGGAGTTAACTAAAATGGTAGATAATAAAGCGACATTTGAATATTCTAAAGATCTCAATATCCAAAATCTGGATTCCGGAGCATACCTTATGGAAATCAAGATTGATAAGCATTTTGCGATACAACCTTTTATGAAACAATAGTATTATCTGATGAATAGGCTTTTCGATTTTAGTTTTAGTTAGATGTCAGATCTCAAACCCCTTCATGAATTGTCGTCATCCAATTGATTGGATGACGACTTTTATTTTGACCCATACCACTAACTTAAAAGCCTGAAGATTCATTGAAAAAAAATATTTATGAAAAATGCCTGCTTAATTATATGTATTGTACTATCTGTGATTTCCTTTTCTTCATATTCTCAGATGAGGATTACTGAGTTTATGGCTTCCAATGGTTCTATAATTATGGATGATAAAGGTGAATATGACGATTGGATCGAGTTGCATAATAGTGGAACTTTGTCGATAAACCTTGAGGGTTATTTCTTAAGTGACGATTTAAATGATCCCTTCAAATGGCGGTTTAATCAACTGTTAGCAGTTGAACCGGATGAGTATATAATTATCTGGGCCGACAATGAAAACAGGGATAGACATACTTCTTTTAGCCTTAACAGACAGGAGGAAGAGATTGTCTTGTCAGATCCTGATAGTGTTTTGGTAGACTCGGTAAAGTTTTATGATCAGATTTATGATTATTCTTATGGCAGGGCTGCCGATGGCAGTTGGGGTTATTTTTCTGAACCTACACCCGGCATGGAAAATGCAACCAGTATAGTCAAAGGTCGGTGTCAGGCCCCCATATTAAAAAATGCTCCGGGCACTTATGAAGGTTTTCTAAAAATCGAGTTGGAGAACGTTGATCCACAGGCGGAGATTTATTATACCAGGGATGGATCTGTTCCAACGGTCGAATCAAAACATTATGATGATAAAATTCAGCTATTCGAGACCGGAACTGTAAGAGCAAGAGCGTTTAAAGAAGGATGGTTACCATCAAGAGTGGTAACTGGCACATATTTTATCAACGAAAGAATCCATGATATTGATATAGTAAGTGTATCAACTGATCCTGATAACCTGTGGGATGATGAATACGGGATACACGTGGTAGGTAACAATGGCATTGAAAAATATGGTATTGTAGCAAATTACAATCAGGAATGGGAAAGACCTGTGTCTGTTGAATTATTCAAACCATACGGAAAAAGAGAATTTCAGGTGGATGCCGGAATGCAGATTTCAGGACAATATAGCCGGAAGAATGAGCATAAGTCACTAGCCTTTTATTTAAGAGGTCAGTATGGATTTGCCCGTCTGAGTTATCCGCTATTTCCCGAAAAGGATACAGATCAATACAATAATTTTCTGTTAAGAAATTCAGGAAGTGAATGGCCGGAAACGATGTTTGGCGATGCAATCTCTCAATACGTTGTTAAGGACCAGATGGATGCAGATTTTATGGCATATCGACCTGCTGCAGTTTATCTGAATGGAGATTACTGGGGGATTCTTAACCTAAGAGAAAAGATCAATGAACATTACCCGGCCTCAAATTACGATATACCGGCTGAAGAAGTTGATATGCTTGAAAGTTCCGGAGACTATGACTACAGGATTGTGAGCGGTGATAACAGCGATTATATGGCATTAAGATCTTATGTGGAAAATAATGAACTTTCTGATCAACAGAGCTTTGAGCATGTTGCCTCGCGAATAGACCTGGAACATTATACCGATTATCAGATAACGGAAATATATGAAAATAATACCGATTGGCCCGGGAATAATATTAAATACTGGAGGCATCGAGCAGATCCTTATTCTAAATGGAGGTGGGTAATGTATGACCTTGACCGGGGTTTTAGCATCAGGGGACAGGCACCGGACTATGAAAAGAATGGTGCAGATAATCTGGTAAGGGCCCTGAGCTCGGGTAAGTATAATTTTCTTTTAACCGGCATGATGAATAATGCCGGATACAGAGAATATTTTATTAAGCGATTTAATGCTCACATATACACAACTTTTCATCCTGAACGCGTTAATCCCATTTTTGATGCTTGGATGAAAAGACTTGAAAATGAAATGGAAAATCATCTTGATAAATGGGGAGATAATCGTTGGGATTGGGGACCTTTTGATGAAAAAACGATTGGTGGCTGGAGAGATATTGTAGATTATAAAAAATACTGGGCGGAAGAAAGACCTGCTGTTATGATGGGGATTCTTAAAGAGTACTTCGGCCTTAGTGATACTTTCAGGATAGACCTCTCAGTTAGCTCGTTGCAGCATGGGCATATCACTGTAAACGGTGTAAAATCTACGCTCAAGGATTTTTCAGGTGCCTTTTTTAGCGATTATAACCTCGATATTTCAGCTCATCCTTATCCCGGCTATCATTTTGACCATTGGGAAGGAATTACATTTGGTAATCACACGGCTGATTATTCACTTAATATTGAAAATAATATGGAGATCAAAGCTGTGTTCTCAAAAAATTCTTTACAAATAAATGAGATCATGGCTGATAATATAAATAGTCTGGCAGATGATTTCGGTGAATATGATGATTGGATTGAGTTATATAATTCCGGAAATGAGAGCGTAAGTATTGGTGGGATGTATATATCAGATGACCCCTTAAACCCACTGAAATGGAAAATTCCCGCTTCCAACCATGAGAAGACAACCATTCAACCCGGAGGTTATTTAGTTCTTTGGGCTGATGCTGATACAACGCAGGGTATTCTCCACCTGGGCTTCAAGCTTGATAAAAACGGAGAAACTGTAATTCTTACCTCCAACGATGAGAAAACATTAATAAGTAGCATGGATTTCGGGAAGCAGCATCACAATAAATCGTATGGAGACTTCCCGGATGGAAGCCTTTCAAGAAAATACATGCCGGCTACCCCCGGAACTGCAAATGCCACTTACTCAAATGAATATGATTTGTTTATTAATGAATACATGGCTGCTAACAGTACGATCATGGATGAGTACAATGAATTCGACGATTGGATAGAGATTTATAACAATGGCCTTGAAGATGTTAACCTTGCAGGCTTTTATCTTACTGATGATTTTTCTGACCCTGTAAAATATCAAATAAGTGACGAGGATCCCTATTTAACCACCATACCATCAAAAGGTTTTTTGGTCATATGGGCTGACAATGATTCTGAACAGGGCCCCTTGCATACGAATTTTAAACTGAGCGCTGCAGGTGAGGAATTGGCTTTAACAGAACCCGGAGGACAATTCTTCATTGATTCTCTTGTATTTGCCAACATGACACAGAATATATCGAGGGGTCGGATAGAGGATGGCGGAAATGCCTGGCGTAATTTCGCAGACGCAACACCCGGCCGGTCTAATTTAATTTCAAATATTGATTTAGATGTTCAGACTTTTATCGCTGCATACCCGAATCCTTTTAAAAATAATTTGACCATTCACCTGAAAGAGGAAATGATCGGGGAAAATATAGAAATCACCATCATGGATGTCTATGGTAGACCAGTATATCTAAATGAGGCCCATGTTTCCGGGGATATTGATGTTAATCTATCCGGAATACCTGCTGGCGTCTATTTTTTAAGGATAATTTCCTGGGGACAGTTGTACACAAAAACGATTATAAAACAATAAAAACTGAAAAAGGCAGGGAGCTCGTTTCCTTCGGTTCTGAGCGCCAATTTTAAATACAGAACTCACCGCCAACCGGCGGTGAGTTCTTGTTCTTCTTTATTCGGATTTAACAAATTTTCCGACTGAAGTTCTGGATGACTCTCTTATCTTTATATAATAAACACCGGGATTAAGACTTGAAACTTCCAGATTATGATGGTTATTATAGCGATCTTTCATTATTAGCTTTCCTGTAACATCATAGATCTCAACATCAACATCTTTCTGAAAATCAGCATCAATTCTAATAAAATCGCTTGTAGGATTGGGTATAATATTTAATTTTTTCAGGTGATGATCATTCAGCCCGGTACCACTTCCTTCCGCAGGTCGAATTACCAGCTCGAAGGTACTGATCGGACCAGTAGCAGGATAATATCCCCCTGTCACCTCTGTTATAGCAAATATTACGGTGTCATTTTCTGTTTTGGTTGTATTTACTATAGGAATTGAGAGTGGTTTAATACCGTCTTAGTGAATGTCAGGGTACCTTCCGACCAGTTGTCGATGTGATCTATTGCTCCTGACAGATATTCAACCTTAACAATAACTTCTTCGCCATCCGGAATATTCAATGCAGTAACCGGAAGTTGGTAGGTTCCTATATCCTCTTTTATACGGAAGCCTGATTTTTGAAATTCGCTATAGGTACTGAGAGGTATGCCGGTTTTTTTAATAGAAAGATTGCTGACGTAGAAATTATTATCACCTTCATTCCGGCTTGCACCACGGTGGAAAAACCTAAGACCGTTAACAGTTTCATAATAAGTGTATGCCGGAGGCATTGAAGGTTCGAAAGTCCCGTGCTTTTCATTAATAAAACTTATGTCACTTTCGCTTTTCGGGATTGCCATAAAAACGATTTCTGTATTTTCTTCAGGACCTTTATCCGCATCCCTGTAATATAAATGCATCATTTGGGGAGCGATTATCCAGGTATAATGGATCCATTTGGTACTGGAAACAATGCCGGCACCATTATATTCTTTTGAATAGGGGACAAGAGGATAATTATCCGTACTGGTATAGGTGGTTCCACTATTCGGATCCGCTGCGTTTTCATTATAGTAGTATCCTCCTGCGCCGCCATTCCA
>CAYOVC010000052.1:0-11825 GCA_964407305.1 uncultured Bacteroidaceae bacterium
AAAAAATAGCTAATTCTGATCTGCTTGATCAACAATAATGAAAGGAATATTTGCACCCCCTGAATTTCATAGTTAGTTTTGTATGCATTATTTATTTGACTATATGGAAACTGTTTTAAGTGGAATAAGATCGACCGGTAACCTGCACCTGGGAAATTATTACGGTGCGGTGAAAAACTTTGTGAAGATGCAGCATGAATACAACTGTTATTTTTTTATAGCAGATTTGCATTCTTTAACCACGCATCCAAAACCTGAGAATCTTCATGACAATATCCGGAAGGTATTGTCTGAATACCTGGCATGCGGAATCGATCCCGAGAAGGCCACCATCTATATTCAGAGTGATGTTCCTGAAATATCCCAGCTCTATCTTTTACTGAATATGAATGCTTATGTGGGTGAGCTTGAACGTACCACTACTTTTAAGGAGAAAATACGGAAGCAACCAGAAAATGTAAATGCGGGTTTGCTTACCTATCCTGTTCTGATGTGTGCAGATATTATCATACATAATGCCAACAAGGTACCTGTAGGAAAGGACCAGGAACAGAACCTTGAGATGGCCAGGAAGTTTGCCAAGCGGTTCAATCATATCTATGGTGTTGAATATTTTACACTTCCCGAACCGTTCAATTTTGGCAGTGAGCTAATAAAAGTTCCGGGACTTGACGGAACAGGAAAAATGGGTAAATCGGAGGGAAACGGAATCTACCTGATCGATGAGCCAGAAGTGATTAGAAGGAAGGTGATGCGGGCAGTGACCGATGCTGGTCCTGAAATACCCAATTCCGAAAAACCGGAGCCCATTCAAAACCTCTTCTTCCTGTTAGAGCTAATGTCGGAGCAGTCTACCGTTGTCCATTTTCAGGAAGCCTATAACAATTGTTCAATCCGTTACGGTGATTTAAAAAAGCAACTTGCCGAGGACATTATTCATTTTACAAATCCTTTCAGGGAACGGATCATGCAGATATATAATGACGACGACTATTTGCGTAAAGTGGTTAAACAGGGGGCTGAAAAGGCCCGCGAAAGTGCTTCAAAGACGCTTCGTGAGGTAAGGAAGATTATCGGCTATAAATCCTTCTGAAATAAAAAGCCCGCCTCAGAGTGAGACGGACCGTGCCCCGAATAAAGTCAGGTATATGCTTGGATGAACTGTCATCCTACACAAAGCAAATACTATGCCAAAAAGGAGTGTTGTTGACGGTCAAAAGGAATTGGTCATCTGTTTTTCAGCATTCAATATTCCACTCGATCTCTTCCATTCCATTTTCAAAAAGAAATTTATTCGTTCTGGAGAAGTGTTTACAGCCGAAAAATCCGTTTTGGGCTGAAAATGGGGAAGGATGTGCTGCTTTCAGTATCAGGTGTTTGTTCCGATCGATCAGGGGCTCCTTGGCCTGTGCAAATCTACCCCACAACAGGAACACCACGCTTTTATTCTGTTCTGATATGGTACGGATCACTGTGTCGGTGAATTGCTCCCAGCCTTTGCCCTGGTGTGATCCGGCAGATGCGGCCCGAACGGTAAGGGTAGCATTTAGCAGCATGACTCCCCGGTTGGCCCATGTTTCCAGATTTCCATGTGATGGTATGGGAAGACCGGTGTCATTGTGCATCTCTTTGAATATATTCACCAAAGAGGGAGGAGGTTTGATTCCTTTGGGAACAGAAAAGCATAAACCATGCGCCTGATCTTTTCCATGGTATGGGTCCTGACCGAGAATAACGGCTTTTACCTTATTGATGGGGGTTCGGTTAAAGGCATTAAAAATCAGTGGTCCCGGAGGATACACTGTATATCTTTTTTTTTCCTCCATCAGGAATGCTTTGAGTGCAGCGAAATATTCAGACCGGAACTCATTCCACAGGGCCCTTTTCCAGCTCTCTTCAATATTTGGCGATATTTCTGGCATAGGATGATAAAAATGAGAGGTTCAGCGGCGATTTCAGAAATTTGTTTGAAGGGTGAAGATAAAGTTCCTGCCCGGGGCGCTGACGCCTGAAGCGAAGGGCTTGTAAAATTGGTCGAGGATGTTTTCAATACCAAATCTGATTGTAATATAATCATTCAATGAATAAGAGGTATTTAAATTCAGGGTCCACCATGCAGGAAACCCAAACATGGTAGCTTCTCCTTCATTGTCTTCTCCATATGGTGAAAAAGAATCGGCAAATTTCCATCCGTTATAATAGATGTAGCTGTCAAACATTAGTTTTTTATAGTCATAAGTGATACTTACCCGGCCAAATACCGGGGGGATGTGACCGAGAGGAACGTCATCGGTCAGATTTCTACCCTTTGTTAGATTGAGTGAGGCTTTCAGAACAATATTATTGTAGAAATCGGATATGACATTTACTGAGGCGCCATAGATATGAGCCAGCGATGCATTGTAGTTGGCAGAAATCTTGTATACATTTCCATCATAGGTCATCGAATCCTGACCGTTCAGTGTGTAGTCAGTCCGGACAATAGCATTGGTGAGCAGGGTGTAGTATCCCACAACATCCATACGCAGAAATCCTTCAATTACCCTGCTACCTCCAAACTCGGCATTGTAGGTGTATTCAGGTTCAATATCGGGGTTTGGTATGATGATATAATCTTCTTTGGCTCTGATCTTGCCATAGTCGTCTACATTCGGGTTCCTATATCCGGAGGAGAGAATCGCATTGAGTTGCCATTGATTGGCAGGATGGTAGACCAGGCTCAAACTTCCCGTGAGTGCACCGTTATTGATCGTGGTGGTATCAAATGCAAGAGAAGGATTGTTAAAGACCGACTGCAGCAGTGAATAATTATATCTTAACCCTCCATTCAGGACAAGCTTGTCACTGTAAATCTTCTTATAGCTCGCATAAGCAGAACCGGAAAATGTATTGCTACCGCCTGAAGGATAACGTGTTTGTGCCGGTCGTTTTTCACCGGTTACAATATTTTCATAGGCAGCACCTGAACCAACATTGTTATAGATCAGATCAAACCCGTAATTCATCCGTCTGTTGGCATCCCAAATTTTCAAGAGGTCGATGTTCAGGCTCAATACATTCACCCGTTCGAGCTGGGATAGCTTATCGTTTGAACCGAACCTTCTTGAAACCCTCTCTTCGTCGATGAGCTGATAGGCGAAGATTGATGTGGCGTTACTAAAAAAGGTGTTATCATTCCGGTTTATATTTTTTACGGAGGCAAGCAGTCTGTTCTGGGGACCATAATAGTAAGCTGCATATTTCAGCATTCCGTTGCTGCTGTAATCGTTCAGAAAATCATTTCTGTTAATGTTTGATGAAGTTGAATATTGAACGTTCATGATCCAGTCGATAAATTCCGACTGGGAGTATTTGAATTTCTGAAGAAGATCAATCTGCTTGTAGGCGGTATGAAGCTGTATGTTCTCATTTTGATTGACATACATGCTGTCGGTGCCATCCTCTTCACGCCTGGCGTAATGTAGTGTTTTACCCCAGTTACCATAAAAAAGATTCCTGGTAGAGCCGATCTTGATGTTCCCGAGATCTTTATAGGTGATACTTGTCAGTGCGCCTGTTTTTTTTCCTCCAACATTGAAATTGATGTGACCGATATTTCCCGTGTTGGCAGTAGCGTGTTGTAAATATGCACTCCCTGAGATATTTTTATCACTGTTAACGGCCAGTTCAGGATCTTTGGTGTAATAGTGAATTACACCGCCCAGGGCATCACTGCCATAAATAAGAGAACCGGGACCGAATATTACTTCGGTTCTATTCAGTATGGCATGGTCTATTGTAATAGCGTTTTGAAGATGACCACTTCTGTAGATCGCATTGTTCAGTCGCACACCATCAACCACCAATAATATTTTATTTGCTTCAAAACCTCTTAAAATGGGACTTCCGCCTCCTGCCTGGGTTTTTTGTATGATAATATTACCCGTTTCCATTAACAGTTCTGCAGCGGTTTGGGAGGGATTATTCCGAAGTTCTTTTTCCTGCATCACACTCACCTTATAAGGTAGCAACTGTTTGCTTTCTCTCGTTTTACTGGCTGAGATAATAAATTCATCGAACAGGATATTGCGTTTGGATAGCCTGATCACTTTTTTGTTACGGATAGCAGTGTAAGGAAATACAACGGAATTGTATGATGGGTGTTGAAAAACAACTGTGTCGGCAGGGAGAAAGGGTAACGGGCCCGTAAATCCCATGCTGTCGGTTATCGCTACTCTTTCACGTGTTGTATTGAAAATCGCAACATTGGCAACCGGATCACGGCTGTTGTCGGACAGTACCCTGAAACGTTGACCAAGGACATTCAGAGAAAAAAACAACATTAGAAACAGTATACCAATTTTCATACTTTGAGCTGTGAGACATTATTCAATCAGCAAAAATTATACCAGTCCAAAAGTATAAATTTTCGTACAATTAATTAATTCCACTGTAGTTTAAAAAAATCCGGTTTGTTGGTAAGTTATCGGGAATTTATAGTTACTTTTTATAATTTTGAGATGAAGAGTGACGAACCATGCTAAAAAGAATCCTGATTATATCTGTTCCTGCAGTTGTTCTTATTGGGCTGTCGGTTTTTATATTGTTTGGCAACAGGAGCATCTATCAGAGGTCATATGCTGCTGAAGCAGTTCCAGTCAATGCAGTTTTATTTATAGAAAAACTTGATTATACCTATTTTGTATCGGAACTTAAGGATGAGAGCCGGCTCTGGAGGGAGTTGCTTTCTTATGACTATTTCAGCACGTTTGACTCTCTTTTTCAACAATTGAATGATCAGATTTCGCGCATGCCCCAGCTCAACAGAAGTATTTTAGAGGGTAATCTGAGTATGTCGGTTCATCTTCTGGGAAAAAATAAGCTGTCAGCCCTGTTCTATGTTGCCCTGGGCGAAGATGCATCTCCGGCAGATATTGATGCTGAGATAAGTTCGGGTCTCTCGCCGGATGCGATCGTTAATGAGAGAAAATATGAATCTGTTTTCCTGAAAGATGTGTCTTTTAAAAATACAGCTGCGATCAAAGGTTTTTCATACGTGGTTAAAGATGGTTTATTAATTGCCGGAACGTCTTCCATATTAATTGAAGATGCGGTAAGAACTCTGCAATCGGAAGCTGGCATTTATCAGCAGGAGGGGTTCAGAAAAGTTGGTTCATCGGCAGGAAAATATGTGTTGGGACATCTTTATTTGAACTATCCCTTACTCGATCATCTTTTTATACCATTGGTTGAAGGTGAGTTCCGTGCCGATTTAACCTCAATTGCCGGTTTAGCCGGATGGGGTGAATTTGATATTGATTTCCGCGATGAGGTGCTGCTTCTCAATGGTATGACCTATGCAGATGATACAATGAAAGGTTGGCTGAACCTTTTCCGGGGTCAATCACCGGTTCGCCTGGAGGCACCTTCTGTTATTCCTTCAAATGCCGGTGAGTTTTTTGTTGCAGGGTTCAGTGACATCTCGTTATTTGCTGCCAACTTTATGGAGGAGCTAAAGATCAGAGGAACCTATAATGAGTTTCAGGCTGCTGAGAAAACTGCAAGAAGCACCCTGGGAGAAGGTTTTTTTATGGGTTTGATTGAATTGATTAGTGATGAAATTATTTGGTTCACAATAGAAGGTCAGGGCAGGGATACCTTCAATGAAGTTGTAATGCTCGAGGTCAGGAGCCGCTCAGAGGCCAATGAAACTCTTTCCCGCTGGCTTTCCGCTATGGCAGCAGTGAAAAATGATAAAGTTTCTGATTATACCAGTAGCTTCCAGTTGGACGACCAGGTGAGTTATACTATTTATACTTTCCCTGAAATTTATTTTCAGCAGGGAATGATTAGCAGGTTGATTAAACGTCATTTCGCATTTTATGATAATTATATCATTTTTAGTGATTCACAGAGTGCTATATCACGAACTATTTATCAGAATATACTTCACAAAACTTTGAAAAACGAACTGTATTATGTTGATCTAAACAATCTGATCTCAACGAAGTCAAATTTCACCTATTTCTTGAAGCCTTCAAATTACCTTGACCGGCAAAACCACTTACTGAATAGGAAGGTGCAACAATTTGTGCAAGAAATAGCACCCTCAGTCAGGAAGATCACCGGAGTAATTATTCAGTATGTTAACCAGGATGAGTTGTTCTACTCAAATATTAGCCTGGGTTTTACTCCCAGTGTAAAGGAGAAGGCACATACAGTCTGGGAATCACTCCTGGACTCAACGGCAACCGGGAAGCCATGGCTGGTCACAAATCATTATACATCTGAAAAGGAGATTCTCATTCAGGATAAAAAAAATTCAATCTACCTTATAAACAGTACAGGACGTGTATTGTGGAAGTTAAGACTTGACAGTCCGGTGTTGGGTGACATATACCAGGTTGATTATTACAACAACGGTAAGCTACAATACCTGTTTAATACAGTTACAGGCATTCATCTGATCGACAGGAATGGTAATTATGTGGAACGCTATCCGGTAAATTTACGGGCCGATGCAACCAATGGCATAGCATTATTCGACTATGATAAGAGACAGGATTACAGGATTTTTGTTGCATGTGATGATAGAAAGATGTACGTATATGATCTGGAGGGGAATATTGTGACAGGCTGGAGCTTTAGAGGAA
Organism: uncultured Bacteroidaceae bacterium; assembly: GCA_964407305.1. GTDB lineage: Bacteria > Bacteroidota > Bacteroidia > Bacteroidales > M55B112. The sequence goes on from CAYOVC010000052.1 coordinate 6,633, forward strand.
CGGAGGGGATTGTCGTAAATCCCGCGCAGCATTTTAGAATTGCAAATAGGGATTATATTGTCTTTTCGGATCCTGTAAGACCTTATATTCTTAACAGAAGGGGAACAGAACGTATCAGGGTTCATGAACCGGTGAATGTATCTGAGAACAATGTTTTTTATCTGGATATGAATATTTCAGGTGAAGGACCACGCTTTGTTACTACAGACCCGTCGGGAGATGTTATTGGAATCAATCTGAATGGTGAAGTTGACCGGATTCTTGAGCATTCTGCAACATCCAAACACTTTTTTCGTATAAGGGATATCAACCAGGACGGACAATTGGAGTTCATATTTGCTGACAAGAATATACTGGAAGTAGTTGATATAAAAGGAAAAAGACTTTTTTCGTTTAAAATAAACAGTGATATTCGTACATTGCCTGATATTTACCAGTTTTCTGCATCGGATTTGAAAATCGGTCTTACTGATACAGATAGCAATCAGATATATCTGATTGATTCTGACGGTTCTTTATATGAAGGATTTCCACTGGAGGGAAATACGAGGTTCAGCATCGGATATTTTGCAGGATCTGATAGCAGGTTTAACCTTGTAGTAGGAAGCCAAAACGGATTTTTATATAATTATTCAATTGAGTAGCCATGAAAACAAACTTGGGTAAAATGATATTTCCTGGAATTGTTTCAGTATTCATCACCTGTTCGTGCGATGGGTACCTGGACCAGTTCAATATGGACAAATTATCAACAGAGATAGAAATTACACCATCCATTGCTGCACCTGTAGCGTATGGAAACTTTAGTGTTCAGGATATACTTGAGGTGATGAATGATTCAGCCGGTCTTATTTCGGTTGGAGATAATGACCTGATATATCTTTCTTATGCAGACACAGCCTTTTCTATGTTTGCAGAGGAGTTGATTGAGGTACCGGATCACATTACTTCCGAAACCTATATACAGGCAGACGTTGAAACGCCCGGATGGAATTTATTACCTGTTGGAGACAGTCTTACTTTTCGTAAGGTCGACAGGCTCGCCTTTGCCATTGAACCTGGCGACAGGATTGACAGTATCATGATCAAGGCAGGGTCCATGAATCTTCATGCATTCAGCGAGTTTCACCACAGGGGGAGATTGAATATTTCAAGTAGTGATATTATTAATACAGCTGGCGATACGCTTGACCTGGTATTTACCATCAGCGATGATAGCGGTAATTTCGAGGAGTTCTCCGATTATGATATGGCAGGATATAAATTGCTGATGAAAAATGTAGAGGGAGATGCAGTAGCCACCATCAACTATAATTTGACGCTCATCAAGTCGGCGGCAGTCATTTCACCTGACGAAGAGGCCGGGGCCATATTTACTTTTAATGATCTTAAATATAACGCTGTATTTGGGATCATAGCCCCACGGGAGATTACTGATGTGGAAGAGTCGGTCGATATTGAATTCTTCAGTGGATTAGATGAGGTTCCTGACATCTATTTTGCTGATCCACAATTCAATATTACAGTACATAATTCGTTCGGTATTCCTTTTGAAATGGAAATAAAAAAGTTCAGCGCAAGGTCCTATCCCGATGGTACCTATACCGACCTGTACTTCAAGAATGATACAATGAATCCATATTTTGTTTATGCCCCTACTGTAGATCAAATCGGACAAACGGTTACCACGTGGAGGCCTTACAATGTTGAGACCACCAATATTGATGAGCTGTTATCAAGTACCCCGGATAAGATTGACATGTCATTTACCGCCTCTTCTGGCAATCCGCCGGGATTCACCGGGCAAAACTTTCTACTGGATACCAGCAAGATGGTTCTGGAGGCGGAGATTATTTTACCCATCTGGTTCCGTACGAGCGGATACACCTTGAGGGATACACTCGATATTGCACTTGACAGTATCCTTGCAGATATAAGCTTTATTGAAAGCCTTGGATTCAGGCTCACAACGACCAATGAGTGGCCCCTGGAGTTATCTGCGCAGATCTATTTCCTGGATCAGGCAGAGGAAATTCTTGATTCCCTGTTTCAGGAGCGGATGGCCCTGATTGATGCAGCACCGGTGACTCCCGATGGAGCATTGGATAAAACCAACCTGGAGCCTTATGTGATAGATGTACAGGTATCCAATGATGATTTGCAAAACATTGAAGGTGCCAGTCAGATGATGCTTGTTGTGAGGGTCGTAACGGCGGAGAATCTTGACCCCCCGGTACCGGTTAAACTGTTAAGCAGTTACATGTTGGATTATCAGCTTTCGGTTGATGCTGATTTCAGGATTAATCCGGCTGAGATGAATTTTGAGTAAATAATGCAGTTGAAAACCCACAATTCGAATCTATGAAAAGCTTTAAACGATTTTTTGTTTCAGGCGCCATATTTCTGTCGTCGATGATTATTGCAGTTAACGCTCAAATTCCAAATTCCACGTTCTTTATGCCCGGGGTACCCCAGTCGAACCGGATCAATCCGGCCATACAACCCGGATGTGGTTTTTATTTGGGGTTTCCAGCAATGGCGCCTCTTCGGTTCCAGGTTAGTTCAAGTTCGCTTGCATTTAATGATGTGATATATCACCACCCAGACCCAGAGATCGATTCCCTGATCACATTTTTACACCCTTTGGGGGATAAGGAGGCTTTTCTGGATGGATTGGATGATGTAAATTTTTTGCTTACGAGTGTTGGAACATCACTGGGCTCATTTGGATTCAGGGCCGGTAAAAGCTTTTTTTCGGTTGATCTTACAGCAAGAATGGATGGAAACGTCTATTATCCGAAAGGGATATTTGAGCTATTCATTAACGGGGCCCCCGATGGTTCTGAGATCTCACTGAGCGGTATCGGGGCCGATGTAAACCTGTTTAACGAGCTTTCCCTTGGCTGGTCCAGAAAGGATTTTATTTTGCCCAATCTGGATATAGGCATTCGTGGGAAGGCCCTGTTCGGTCTGGCCAATCTTTCAACCATGAATTCCAGTTTGGACCTGAACACATCGCTTGATGTATGGAATTTAAAATCCAACATGCAGATCAATGCAGCTGCTCCGTCATTTGTTACCTTCAATGATAATTTTGAGAGTGATGACGGTCCGATCGTGGTGGACGAGGATTTTCTTGATAATGCCCCCGCGATGGAAATTGCAAAAAGCATTATCAGTTTTGACAGGTTCGGACTGGCACTTGATGCCGGTATTAATTACAGGGTTCTTCCTCAACTGCTATTGAGTGCCTCATTGCTGGATGTAGGAGGAATTAACTGGAACAACACAGTGGAAGGTTCTTTCGATTTTGAATATGATTTTAAAGGGGTTGAGGTGAATCCGTTTACAGGAGTTGACACCACATTTGTAAATGAACTTACAGATTCACTGATGAATTCATTTTCATATTTACCAGGCGACTCCTACTTTTCAAAGTTGAATCCCAAATTATTAATTGGGGCCTCTTTCTATCCGGTTGAGAAGATCGGATTCGGGTTGTTATCACGAACCGATTTTTTGAATGAAAAGATCGCACAGCAGTTCACCGGTTCGGTCAACATGACCACTGGGAAATTCATCAATTTATCATTGAGTTATTCTTATATATCCAGCTCCTTTAACAACATTGGAGCGGGACTTTCCTTTAATGTAGGGCCGTTTAATATGAACTTGATTTCCGACAACATCATCAGTGGAGCTTTAAGGCCGCTTCATACAAGATCATTAAATCTTTGGTTTGGACTGAACCTTACTGCTGGCTGGGAAAGGGCCGGTAAGAGGGCCAGGGAGTTGGACAGACCCATGATACAATGATCATATAAGTACAGCAACAGCAACCCGCTGCCTTTTTTTGAGCCTGGCAACAGAGCAGGTGAGAAGAGCCTATCGACGGAATTTTTTTATCTGTTGGGCCATTGTGGTTGCAAAAACAAAGTTGTTCAATGCTTCATTATCTGAATGCAGCACATGTTCTTTTGTTCCTTCCCAGCATTTACAACCATTGTATATATATACCACTTTGTCTCCTATCTCAAGGACGGAATTCATATCGTGAGAGTTAACGACGGTTGTAATATGATACTCCTTTGTTATATCGCTGATAAGGTTATCAATCCGTATAGCAGTCTTCGGATCGAGTCCGGAATTTGGTTCATCGCAGAAAAGGTAGCGGGGTTCAAGAGCAATTGCCCTGGCGATGGCGGCTCTTTTACGCATTCCCCCGCTTAATTCTGCCGGCTGAAGTGCATTTGTACCTGCCAGACCTACCCTGTCAAGGCAAAAATCGACTCTTGCCCGCTTTAACCTGTAGGAATCGTTTGTAAACATATTCAGGGGAAACATTACATTTTCCTCAACGCTCAGGGAATCAAAAAGAGCCGCCCCCTGGAACAGCATTCCCATCTGCTTACGTAGTTCCTGTTTTTCACGTTCGTTCAGCAACGTGAATTTTTTTTTATCATACCAGATTTCTCCTTCATCGATAGGTATTAGTCCGACAATCGATTTCATCAGTACCGTTTTACCCGATCCGCTACTTCCTATGATCACATTGCATTTTCCTTTATCGAAAGTGAGGGACAGGTCATTCAGGACCCATTCATCACCAAACTTTTTAAATATGTTTTTAAGCTGTATCAATGCAGTATAATGTTTGTAAGTACGAGGTTAGCAAACAGAATAAAAATGCTGCTCATGACAACTGCCCGTGTACTTGACCTTCCTACCTGAACTGCACCGCCTTCAACAAAATATCCAAAATAGCCAGCAATTGTAGTAATAATAAAGCCATAAAAAGCTGCCTTCACCATCGCATATGAAAGATAATATGGATAAAACACATATTGGATGCCGTAAATGTAATCTGCAACCGGGATATTGTCTCCTGTCAGGCACACCAGGTATCCTCCTAGCAATCCCACTGCCACACTCAATGCACAAAGTATTGGAAGAAAGATGACCATCGCTACCAATTTCGGAAGTATCAGGAAGGCTGCTGAATTGATTCCCATCACCTCCAGGGCATCAATTTGTTCGGTAACACGCATCATCCCTATTTCAGAAGCAATGCTGGAACCACTTTTACCTGCAATAACAAGTCCGACCATTGTCGAGGAAAACTCCAGCAGCAGTGAGTCCCTTACCGTTACGCCCACGATGTACCTCGGGAGCCATGGGTTTTCAATATTGAAA
>CAYOVC010000053.1:0-11804 GCA_964407305.1 uncultured Bacteroidaceae bacterium
ACGGGTTGAATTCCATGGCTTTTTTTCTTCAACATTCGAAATCGGACCGCTTTTTCTTTGCCCCTATCTCAACCTGTAACGAAGATAGTCCATCATCAGGGAGATCTCCTGCTTTTCAATCCCTCTGCTGATCAGCAAAGGGGCATCAACCTCCATTGTTTTCTGGAATTCCGGATAACTGAAATTCTTACTTTTAATAGAGAGAATATAATTTTCTATGGCCGATTTTCTGTCACCAACCGCCCATTTCAAATGGCCGTAGTTGATGTAGTCATAGTAATCAGGATCCTGTTCAAACACTTTACTGTAATACTTATCCGACTTCTCAAATTCACCCATCGCAAAATAGCACCAGGCGATCGGTCTGATCACATTCGTGCTGTCGGGTTGCAGATATTCGATCTTGAAATAATGTTTTAGTGCCTTTTCGTACTCTTCCAGCTTTAGATAGCAGTAACCCGTCAATGACTCATTTTTAATGTCATCCGGGTTTGCTTCGAGGAGCTGTTCATAAATTTTTAAAGCACGCTGGTAATCTTCCAATCTCCTGTAGCATAGACCCATATTCTTTAAAACCCATTCGCCCGACCGACCCTGAATATCCAATCTGTTGTAAATTTCAAGCGCCAGGGTATATTGCTTCATTTGCTGAAGGCAAAAACCTGTCTTTTCAAGAAGTTCACTGTTTTCCGGATCCTCATTTAATTGTTGTCTGAAGATCTCAAGGGCCTGTTCATAGAGCCCCTTTTCAAAGAAGTACTCAGCAATATTCCGGAAAATTCGTCTGTCACTGATCAGTTTGCTGAAAAATTTGCTCTTATAAATCTCCAATCTCCCACCAAAGAGATCCTCAAACTCATTTTTAAACGGAGAAAGTTTAAAAAACCTGTAAAGATCCTGAGTATACTGCACAAAGACTGTTCTCCGGGCAAAGCTTTCGTTCATTAATTCTTCATCTGAGATCATTTCGTTGAGTCCCTCCATCTCCATTGAAAATGCAGTTGACAGCATCTTCTTTTGCTCCTCGGGCAGAAATTTTAAATTAAGAATGAAACTGTATTTATCAGAATTGCATAAAAACGGCATTTTTTTCAGTCCGGCAATAAAAAGTTCCGGGTTAAAATGTTCCGAATCCTGCTGGTAGATCTCTGTCAGATCCGGATTCTCTTCATAAAAAGGAACCAGCCAGTTGGTAAGTTCATTGAAGAATGGAAAGTTTTTCAACCTGGCAAAAGTGGTCATGTATACATCGGCACCTTCCATCTGAAGCTTCATAAACTCATCCACTTTCTTATACAGCTCATCAGACTCTTTAAAGACACTTTCCCAGTATGGATTTTTATCCCCGGCAATATCCTCATCCATCAGATCCTCCATCTTCAGTTTATCTTCAAGTTTCGGCTTCAGCTTCTCCATCTCAGGAATAAGATCCTCATGCAGCTTTTTCCCAAGTTCCAGGGTACCTTCAGACCTGATGAACTGAAGGGCGATCTGTTCCAGAACCCTGTCCATATCAACACTGTCTTTTAAAAGCTCAAGACGGCTCATCAATGAAGGGTAGAGGTATAATCTTCGGTCGTAGGTATATAACAGGATTACAAGTCCGACATAGGCCCTCCCCGAGACCTGATGATCCTCAACTCCTGTGAAGTCAATCATCCTGTGAATTTTCTGTTCATCAAACCTTCTTAAACCTGAAAGCAAAATTGCGCTTACCTGCTGTGCCTGCTCATACCAGGTAAAGTCTTTACAGGATATTAACGTGGTAACAAGGCTGTTTTCTGCCTCACCGTATTCGTCTGTGAGCCACAGGTGTTTGAATATCTCCATGATCAGCTCCCTCCGCTTCAGATCGGTTGTGGAGGGGGATGTCTTAGCTTCATTGATAATCTCGTCGAGTTCAACCCTGAACGCCAAATCGTCCAGGCTCTCAATCACCCCTTTCCCGGTAAGCTTTTGCCGCTTTTCAAGCTCCTCCTGAAGTGTCAGTGTAAGCCAGCCCGAATATTTTCGCATCAGAAATGACCTGACCCTGTCGGTCAGCTCAATAATCGATTTCTGGAGTGTCATATATACCTTCTCTCTTTCCGGGTCATGCACACCCTCAAGGGTATAGCTAAGCATCTGTTCATACGTTGATTCCAGGTGTTCATGTTGTACAAAAAAATCGCTGTATCCGGCATCTGTTATCATCTCCCGGAGTGTATCCAGCGCATCTTTTATCTTACCTGTATGTAACAACAAACAAAGTTGACTGTATCCTGAATTTATCTTTTTTACGTTGATCATAAATGCAATTTAAGAAAATGCACCAAATATCAAGCCATTGAACCATTTGCGACAATCTGTCATAATAAAACAGTTACAGATTTTATCAACCATTCTGTCCCTTCTTTGTTATAGATGTTAAATCTTACAGGTCGTATAATAATAATTAATTTCTTCGCGGCTGTAAGGAACCGGCCGTTTCGCAGACTAAAAAGAAAAATAATATGAGATAACAAATCATGATCATCGTTTTATATCTGAAGACTTTGATAACATGACGGTTGTGTTAAGTAACTGAAATAAAAAAAATTGCAGATGAAAAAAATAATATGTCCTGTTTCCAGTGAGAGAGCAAATGAGATTGTTGTAAGAATTACCGCATTTTGGGTAATCCTGCTTACCGGACTTTTCATCATGATTCCGAATCCATATATTCCACTATACCTGGCCTTCGACTTCTATCTGAGGGCATTTACAAAATCGCGTTACAGTCCGCTCAGCTGGATTTCTGCAGGTATCGCACGCATCCTTAATTTTTCACCACGCTGGATCGACAAGGCCCCAAAAATCTTCGCTGCCAGGGTGGGATTTCTATTTACGGTAGCCATGTTTGCACTTATTATAGCCGGACTGCCTGTTGCAGCGGTGAGTACTGCATCGGTACTAGTACTGTTTGCGTTCCTGGAGTGCGGATTAAATTTCTGTGCCGGATGCTGGGTCTACACCTATATCGTGCTGCCTGTTTACCGGGAGAGATAGCGTTCGGGGTACCGGGCGCTTCATGGAGCAAACCCGTTATGTCCAAAAAATTGCTTAAAGTCTCTTTAATTCGTCAAAATAGATACTACTTTCGCGACAGATCAATTTCGTGAACCGCTGAAAAAACATCCTAAAATATCGGTCATACTACCATTCTTTAATGCTGAAGAGACCCTTACACGTGCTGTTGAGAGTATTCTCAACCAGGATTTCGACAACTTTGAGCTGATTCTGATCGATAATAATTCGACAGATGGTAGCAATAAGATGGCAAAAAAACTGGAGATAACCGATCCCCGGATCAGGCTCATTGCTGAGCCGGAACAGGGGGTGGTTCACGCCTCCAACAGGGGTGCCTTGGAGGCGTTTGGAAGCTATATTGCAAGAATGGATGCAGACGACGAGGCGCTTCCGAACCGGCTGAAGAGTCAATCGGAATATCTTGATCAGCATCCCGGCTGTGGGGCTGTGGCTGGACGTGCTGAGCATGTGCCGTATTCAGACAAGGCGGCAGGTTTCTCCAGGTTTGTTGACTGGAGCAACTCCATCCTTCCATATGAAGAAATTTACAATAACCGTTTCATTGAACTTCCAATTGTCAATCCAACCCTGATGTGGAGAAGGGAAACAGCGGAAAGGCATGGACTATACAAAAACGGGGATTTCCCGGAGGATTATGAGATGATCCTTCGGTGGCTTGATGAAGGGGTAAAAATTGAAAAGATCCCCGAGATTGTTCTCAGATGGTACGACTCCGACAGGCGACTTACCCGCACAGATGAACACTACAGCGACAGATCCTTTTACAGGATTAAAAGTAAGTACCTCGCAGCCTGGTTGAAGAAAAACAATCCTTTCCACCCCTACGTATCGGTATGGGGGGCCAGCCGCATCTCCCGGCGAAGGGCGCGACTGCTTGAACAACATGGCGTTCAGTTTAAATATTTTATTGACACGAAAAAAGGCCGGCAAATTGGCAGCGAAGTGATCTATTATGATGAGCTGCCGGAAGCCGGACAAATGTTTATTCTCTCCTATATCCGGCAGATGAACAACCGCAACAAGATCAGAAAGTTCCTGAATAACAGGGGTTACATGGAAGGAAAAGATTTCCTTATGGTATCGTGATCAAACAATCCTGTTCCCAGGGTTTTTAACCGATAGAATATACCGTGTGCAGGTAATTAACAAACTATTAAAAAAACTGTAAATTGCACCCTCGAACCCCTTGATTTAGAATATAAATTTTTCAGAGGTGTTCGCAAATTCACTTCATGTATCTAAAAATCAGGCATATCGTCTTTCGTCAGGTACTGATGATCGCTCTGCTGCCCCTTTTATTGCCGGGCACAGGAAATGGTCAGACAGGCTTGCCATATATCACCTATTTTGAATCGCAGGAGAGATATGAACGGTTTAACTGGTCCGTTTGTCAGGACAACCACAACACCATGCTGTTTGCCAACAGGAAGGGGCTGAGAGCCTATGATGGCACTGGATGGCATTTTATCGGGGTGCCGGATGTTCCGCTCAGGATCAGCACCCATCCCCAAACAGGCACAGTGTATGTGTTATCTGCCGGCAGTGCCGGATACCTTCAACGCGATCACAAGGGTATCCGGCAATATGCATCACTGCTGGAGACCGGAACATATGAAGATCATCCTTCATCCATTCTTTTTACCAGCAACCTGGTTATTTTTCACGGTAGAAGCGTTATACATGCCATTCACAGCCAAAATAAGCAGCCAGCTTTTAGCCATCAGGCTGACTCCGGGACATATTTTGCCGGAATGGTTGAACTGAATGGGACCCACTATGTGCATGTGAAGGAGAAAGGGCTGTCCAGGGTTGGGCCTGACCAGCTGATTCCTGCCGGAATTGATCTTCCCGACAACCGGGATGATATTTTATTTACGCTGGATCACATTGATGGAAAGGTGCTTGCAGGAACAGGTTCTGGGGGGTTGTGGCTTTTCGACGGAAACGGCTTTTCTCCCTTCGCCATCAGCAATGAGAATTACCTGGTGCACAACGAACTCGCTGATGGTGTGGTGCTGAATGATTCAACCTATGCCTTTTCGACACGATATGGTGGAGTGATCCTTGTAAACAGGGAAACCGGAAGGGTGATCAATACCCTCAATTATGAAAATGGTTTGCCCGATGATGAGGTATATGCTATTGCTGCTGACAACTTCCAGGGACTTTGGATCACCTACCGGTTCGGCATCTGCAGGCTCGATCTTAAACTGCCGGTAAGGGATTATTCCAGCTATCCCGGTCTGGAGGGATTATATACCGGTGTAGTGTTTCATAAAGATAAATTATATGTCTCTACAACAACAGGTTTTTATGGTTTATCTGAAGTAAGAAATTATGAAGAGATAGACCTGTACATCAAAAGAGATCCGCCACCGGAACCACAAAAGAGCATGATGCAGGAGGCGGCCGAGGAGCCTGATGTTTTACTATCCACAGAGCAGGACGGGGAGGTAGTCGAGCCACCTGAGGAAGAGAAAAAAAGAGGATTTTTTGCACGTTTGTTCCGAAGGAAAGCGAAAGAGGTTGAGGCCGTTGCAGAGGAGAATGGTGCCGGAGAAATACCTGAGGAATCAGAAGTGGTGGCAGAACCGGAACCTGCATTGACACCGGAACCCAAACCACCAATAAAACCCCAGCCTCAGTATGTAAAAAAGACGATAAGCAGGTTGAAATCGATCGAACATGTATTTAAAAAAACAGAGGGTATCCCCGGCAATTGTCAGCACCTTGTCTCCACAGACCAGGGTATTCTGGCCGGAACATCCTCGGGACTCTATATCGTAAACAATGACCGGGCAGAATTGATCACCGACACCCGGAACATTAATTTTATTGGGAAAGGAACTTCCGAAGAGAGCTACATGGTGGCAGGGGAAAATGAAATTGTACAAGTCTCCTCCAGTGAAGAAGGCTGGTTGGCTGAAAAGAGGCCTCTTCCTTACAGGGAACCAATCTCCTCAGTGTGTAAAACTGACTCTTCCACGATTTGGGCAACCGGACTTGGTGTGGTATATCGTCTTTCAGATACTGTAACTGAAGTTTCACAGGTACAGATGTACCAGTTCGAATCAGTCTACCCGGAGGAATTGTCGCTGGCTTTCATTAATGATACCCTGTTTCTGTTCTCAGAATCAATGGTCCAGTATTATCTGCCTGCTGCAGATTCGTTCCTTCACTATTCGGCCCCACCGGTGGAACCTGAAAAATTCTCAAGTATTCACCTGTTCCCATCTGCCAATGGAGATCACTGGGTCAGGATCGACAACATGATCCTTCCTTTCTCTGCAAAAGCCAGAAGAGATGCCTTTGGCTACGAGATATTCAGCCTGTTTAATAATATCAGCTCCTTCTATCCGCAAGGAGAGGATATTTTCTGGATGATCGACGAGTTTTCCGGAATCTACAGGATTGATCTTTCTGAACAATCGCTTCAGAAAGAGAGTTTTAAAATTTTTACGGAGCAAATAACCAATGAGAAAGGAGATTATTACAGCCTCGATTCCCCGGTTTTTGATCCGTCTGAAAAGAGGGTGACATTGCGGCTGACCGCTCCCTATTACCTGAAAGACAACTCTACTCAATTTCAATATCTGATGGAGGACCGGATGGACCAATGGTCGGAATGGACCTCCGAATCAGCAATTCAAATAATTACCGGACCAGGAGTATACCAGGTAAAGGTGAGGGCAAGAAACGTTCTGGGAGTCGTCAGCGATCCGGCAATGATCTCATTTTCCATACAGACCCCTTTTTATCAAACTCCTCTGTTTTATGTCATTTTGATACCGTTCTTTTTTGGAATACTGTTTCTGTTTATCTATGCCAGGGAGCAAAAACTCAGGCACGACAAACTGTTACTGGAGCAGAAGATCGATGAACGCACGCGGGAGATACAGTTACAAAAGGAGCAGATCGAACATCAGAAAAACGAAATCCTTACCCAGAAGAACGATATCACCAGCAGTATAAATTATGCCAGTAAAATCCAAAACGCTGTTTTACCTGACAAAAAACTTTTTGATGCGGCATTCGAAGAATATTTTATTTTTTATAAGCCCCGGGATATTGTAAGTGGTGACTTTTACTGGATCACCCGGAAAGGAAGAAAGACCATTTTTGCTGTGGCAGACTCTACTGGGCATGGGGTTCCGGGGGCATTTATGAGTATGCTGGGCAATTCATTCCTGAATGAAATCATTAAAAGCGACTCAGTTTCTCTTTCGCCGAATCTGATTCTGAACCAGTTAAGGGATAAGATCAGTGAGGCATTGGCACAGTCCGGCGAAAAATCTTCCACACATGACGGGATGGACATTGCACTATGTATTTATGATAGAACGAAAAGTGAAATTGAATTTTCAGGTGCTTATAATTCAATGTACATCGTCCGTAATGGTGAGTTGATAACGGTCAGGGGAGATATGATGCCCATAGGCTATTACCCTAAAAAGAGGAATTTTACATCAAAATCCGTAAAGGTTGTGAAGGGTGATATCCTCTACCTTTTCACCGATGGTTTCCCAGACCAGTTCGGAGGATCTGCAAACAAGAAATATACAATTGGAAAATTTAAAAAACTGCTGGTTGATATTTCCAATCAACCAATGGAAGAGCAGCACTTGATTCTTCAGACCACCCTGAAAAAGTGGCAGGGTGAAAATGTTCGGGTGGACGATGTGCTGGTGCTGGGGGTAAAACTATAAAGCACACGCAATCTTTATCATATAATTATTAGAGGTAGTCTGCCATTCAATCGACAAACGCATGGGCCTATTTGCGAAACTCATTTTAATTGATCATACCTCAGTCAGATGATTCCTTTAAAAGTAGGTGAATCTGCCATGAATAAAAAATAGTTGGTAAAAAGAAAATCCTTCACGACAGCGTGAAGGATTTCTTCTGATGCTTAACATTTTATACAAGGCATCCCGGAAGATTGAAAACGCAGGTCTAAATTCCGGGGACCGGGTGTCCTTTCAGGATCTCTGTAAATTTCTGCAGGTCCTCATCCGGCAACGCGTGGTTGGCCAGCTCCCCGTTAAAGAATTTGTCATATCCCATCAGGTCCATCAATCCGTGTCCGCTGAAGTTAAAGACGATCACCTTCTCCTTGCCCTCCTCTTTGGCTTTGTTGGCCTCACGAATGACTGATGCAATGGCGTGACTTGTCTCGGGAGCGGGAATGATCCCCTCTGTCCGGGCAAATTTAACCGCCGCCTCATAACACTCCAACTGCTGAACGGAATCGGGTCTGATCAGGTTGTGGTTTACGGCATGACTGATCAGTGGGGAGATCCCATGGTACCTGAGTCCACCGGCATGAATGGGTGGGGGTATAAACCTGTGTCCCAATGTATGCATTGCCAGCAGCGGGGTCATCTTTGCCACATCACCATGGTCGTATGCAAAAGGTGCCCTGGTAAGGGTCGGACAACTGGCCGGTTCAACGGCTACCACGTCGATCTCGGCTCCATTGATCTTATCGCTCACGAACGGGAATGCAAGTCCGGCAAAATTACTTCCTCCGCCTGCGCAACCGATCACCACATCGATCTTGTTCTCATTGATTTTGGCCAATTGCTTTTTGGTCTCCAGCCCGATAATGGTCTGGTGGAGCATCACATGGTTCAGCACACTTCCGAGGGAGTACCTTGTCTGTCCGGTTTTGTCTGTCACAGCCGCCTCGATCGCTTCGGAGATAGCTATGCCAAGGCTTCCGGGGGTATCGGGATATTTTTCGAGTATATCGCGACCCGCCTGTGTTTCGGTACTCGGACTGGCCACGCATTCTGCCCCCCAGGTTTTCATCATCAGTTTTCTGAAAGGTTTCTGATCGAAACTCACACGCACCATGTACACCCTGCACTCCATACCCAACAGGGAGGTAGCAAAAGCCAGTGCACTTCCCCACTGTCCGGCTCCGGTTTCGGTTGTTAGCCTATTTATTCCAAACTCCTTGTTATAATAAGCCTGTGCTACCGCAGTATTGGGTTTGTGGCTCCCGGCGGGTGAAACGCTTTCATTTTTATAATAGATCCTGGCCGGTGTGCCGATTGCCTGTTCCAGATTACGGGCACGCACCAGCGGTGTGGGCCGCCAGAGATACAGCATTTCAAGCACCTTCTCGGGGATATCGATCCAACGCTCCTGGCTCACCTCCTGCTCGATCAGGTTCATGGGAAAGACGGGAGCAAGCATTTCTGGACCTATTGGATTACCGTCCGGTCCGAGGGGAGGGTTCATCTGTCCCGGCAGATCGGCTGCAATGTTGTACCACTGTCGAGGCATCTCTTTTTCGTCAAGTGTGATCTTTGTCAGTTTGCTCATCATAATTATGGTTTTGTGTGAATAATGTACAATAAAAAACGGGGCTGGTTATATACAGGCCCCGACGATCTTAAAATGATAATTTTGGAATTATAACTTCAAGGAATACAAAGAGATCATCGGGCACCTGAGCAGTGCCATCGCCATCGCCAACGCCAGATCACTCTGTTTGTATTCCGCTTCATTTTTATAAAAATGCGTTTAAAACTAATGATTTTTTCCGGAAATCATGCGCTTGTGATAAAAATTATCGTGTTTTTACTTGATTTACTTATGATCTTCCCGTTAAAAGTGCATACCAGCAATAGTCCTGTCGGTGTTAAGCGAAAAGTGGGGTGGCCATAAAAATCATAAATTTAATGCAGTATCCTTCACCTGCTGCCAGGCTCTCATTACATGATCGCGGGTCACACTGGTCTGACCGATGATCATCCGCAGCGTCACCAGGCTGTTTACCCTGGTATGCGTAAGGTATACCTTCCCACTCTTATTCAATGCTTGCATCAGCTGTTGGTTGATACTATTCAGTTCTGCTTCGTCAACCATACCCTCCGGTGTATACCGAAAGCATACCAGTCCCAGCTGTTGTGGCTCAAACAATGTAAACCCGGGCTCCTTTCGTATCTCATCTGCCAGCTCTTTTGCCCATTGCAGGTGATCGCGGACCTTCCGGCGGATCCCTTCAACACCGTAGTCGCGAATCACGAACCAGAGCTTCAGGGCCCTGAACCGCCTGCCCAGCTGAATCCCCCAGTCCCGGTAATCGTTCACCTGTCCACGCGTACCGGTTTTCAGGTATTCCGGAAGTATCTCAAAGGTTTTCAGCAATGCTCCTACATCTTTCACAAAATAGGCCGAGCAGTCGAAGTTGGTGAACATCCATTTGTGCGGATTGAATACAAAGCTATCCACATCCTCTATCCCTTCGGTCATATACCGCTGTTCCGGCAGCACCAGGGCCGTACCGGCATAAGCCGCATCTACATGCAGCCATATATTGTGTTCACGGCAGATCGTACCCATGGCCGGCAGCGGATCGATGGCTGCTGTCCCCGTGGTGCCCAGTGCAGCCACCACGCATAGCGGGGTTAATCCGGAGGATATATCCTTTTCGATTGCCGCTTTCAGCTTGTCGGGCCTGATTGCCAATGCCTCATCCGTTTCGATCTTCACCAGGTTTTTTCTTCCGAATCCGGCTATTTTTGCCGCTTTTTCGATGGATGAATGGGTCTCCCTGCTGCAGTAGATCCGGAACTTTTCATTGCCTTTGAATCCCTCCTCATTGATCCTGTATCCGGAATGATTTTCCCGGGCAGTCAGCAGTGCCACCAGCGTGGCCGTTGAGGCCGTGTCCTGGATCACCCCTTCAAAAGTGTCCGGCAGACCGGTCATCTCCCGCAGCCATTGCATCACCTTCTCCTCCAACTCGGCCGCTGCCGGGGAGGTCTCCCAGACCATACATTGTGCCCCGAGCGTGGCGGTAAGCATCTCGGCGAGAACAGAAGGATAGCTGGAGTTGGCAGTGAAGTAGGCAAAATAATTGGGGCTTTGCCAGTGGGTCATGCCTGGCAGGATGATTTTCCTGAAATCGTCGAAGATCGTTTGCATCGACTCACTGGTTTCCGGAGGGTTACCGGGAATTTGAGAAAATACTTCACCCGGCTTCACCTGCGATTTAACGGACAGCTCCTCCACCTGCTCGAGGTAATCGGACATCCAGTCGACAAACTCATGGGCATATTTTCGAAACTCTTTTGCATCGATCATGATGCGATTCGATTTTTCCCATAAAAGTACATGAATCTTCTATCAATCAAAAACAATACAATAAGCAAGAAACCTGTGGTGGATCGCCATTTAGATGGTAGCAATATCGAACGGGGATTGCTGCATGCTGAAAGATCGTTGGCACCCTGTACCAGGAATTCCGCATGCCCCCCTTTAACAAACTTATTGAAATCGTTTATACCAGTTCGTTTTCGTACTTTTATATACGTCAGTCCCGGGTGATTCATCAAATAGTTAAAATATGTAATAATCTATTTATTAAAATATGTAACTTTGTCAATATTTAATTGATTGTTTAGGTAACTTCCGGGTTTCTTATCTGAACAATTGGTATTCCTGAATAGAAATTTGTTTTTTGATTTAGTGCATGTCAACAGCTTTGGAGGGAGGGACTTATAATGTACAACAGCAAGTGCCACTTGCCTCAGTACCTAAGTATGGAAGGTAGGGCGCATAATATTTTTAACTTGCAGTATACTAACGTATTCAATAAAATAAATATTTTCAGCAATGCAGTTATCGGAGATGATGGGCAGATTAATTAAAATGTCTACTTTCGTACAATAAATATAAAACTTATGGCTAAAAATTTGATTGCTTTTCTTGCGGTAATAGCT